>NZ_JAVRCE010000053.1:0-55271 GCF_034530915.1 Nostoc sp. DedQUE09 | reverse complement strand
CTGAGTGCTGAGTGCTGAGTGCTGAGTGCTGAGTGCTGAGTGCTAAGTGCTGAGTAAAAATCCAGTTTTTTCAAGACTTTGAGCAATCAACACTGTCCTAATCTGTGTGACTACGGCTATAGAAGGATGAATTGAGGCCATCTACTGTGCAATGTCCATACTGCGGATCTACGGAAATTCGTAAGAACGGAAAGCAAAGAGGTAAACTTGCATTACATTTGCGTATCGTGCGAGGTGCGTTCCGCCCCGCTTCTCTACGAGACGCTACGCGAACGCGAACGCCAATTTATTGATTTGTACAATCCGCCGAAAGGATATTCTGAGGAATTGAAGCAAGTTGGTCTGGGTAAAGGTTAAAGGGGAAGGGGTAAAGGTAAATATCAAACCCTTTCCCTTTCCCCTTTCCCCCTTAACCGAAAAGTATTGGATCGGCACAGGCTTGATAGGGATGGGGATGGTGTGGTTTGTCAGAGTTGACTATGTAAGTCCTACAAAGGCAACATGATTGCAAATTCAGTTCCTTGATTGAGTGTGGAATTAACCTTAATTGCTCCACCATGCTTTTCTACTACAATTTGATAAGCGATCGCCAATCCCAGTCCAGTACCTTTACCAACTGTTTTCGTTGTGAATAGATAATTAAAAATTTGTTGCCTCACCTCCTCTGTCATGCCAATGCCATTATCGGCAATCCGAATCGTTAGATATCCAGGGCTGGACATCTCTGTAAAGATATTGATTGCTAGGGAATCATTGACTCGCTTGCCCTGCTGCCAAACATCTTCTAAAGCATCTACAGCATTAGCTAAGATATTCATGAACACTTGATTGAGTTGTCCTGGATAGCACTCAACCTTTGGTAAGGAAGCGTATTTTCTGACGACTTTAATTTCAGGTTGCTGTCCCAACCCTTTAAAACGATGTCGCAGGATTAATAATGTATCGTCAAGTCCCTCATGAACATCAAACTTAACCTTTACCGATGTGTCAATCCGGGCAAAGTTTCGCAGCGACACGGATATTTCTTTAATTCGTTCTGTGCTAACCTGCATAGAATTGAGGAGTTTGGGCAAATCTTCTAAGAGAAAGTCTAAATCTGTTTGAGCGATCGCATTCTGAATGACAGGCGGTAGCTGGGAATAATTTTCCTGACATAATTGCAGGATATGAGTGAGATCGGCAATATACTCTTGAGCAGGATGAATATTACTAACAATGCAGCTAATAGGATTATTCATTTCATGTGCTACACCTGCTACCAATTGACCAAGCATTGAAAGCTTTTCTTGTTGCACCAGTTGCACTTGTGCCTTTTGTAATGCTGTCGTTCGCTCTGTAACCATTTGTTCAAGATTATCGGTTAATTGCTTCAGTTGCAAATGCATTCGCACTCTGGCAATCACTTCTGCTTGTTCAAAAGGTTTGGGAATGTAATCAACGGCTCCTAACGAGAACCCTTTCACCATATTTCCAGTATCAGCCAACGCTGTCATAAAAATAATTGGGATGTTTTGCGTTAATGGATCAGCTTTAAGTTTCTGGCAAGTCTCAAACCCATCTATTCCCGGCATTTGCACATCTAACAAAATTAGAGCAGGTGGTTTATGCCGCACCATTTCGATCGCACTTTCTCCATCTTCGGCGACTCTAACCGCGAAACCTGCACTTTTTAGTGCTTGTGATAGTACTGACAAATTAGTTGGATTATCATCAACAATTAAAACAAAATCAGAGTTTTTCATGGTTATCAAATGTTTTTTATAAAATGAATTAACAGAACCACAAATTTTATTAAGGATTACTTACAGTTTATTTTGACTGAGCTATCCATTGATTTAATGCCTCTCGCAATTTCCTAATTTGGAAATTCTCGGCAAGTTGGATTACTTGTTGAGCAAAATCAAAATAAACAGGATGATTACTCTTTAAATTATTGGTTTCATGCAATATCTCATCAACATTGCCATCTTTTGCTAACTCATACAAGCTAGTCAAGATATCAATTGAAGGTAAAGAGATATTCTGAGAATCCGACTGAATCTTAGTTTGGTTGCACTCTAAATCAACTTCCAATTTTGGTGCATAAATCCATACCAAATTTAATTTTAATCGCAGTAATTCCAGCAAAACTTCAGCTACAACAGGTTTAGATAAAAAAGCATCCGCACCAACATTTAAACTACGATTTTGATCGCTGTCAAACACACTTGCAGAAGAAGCAATTATTGCTATATTTTTTAACTGAGCAGATTGCTTGATATACCGAATCAGATCAAAGCCATCCATTACAGGCATAACTAAATCAGTGACGATCAAGTCAGGTTGAGATGTAACAGCCCGATCAATCCCCTCTTGTCCATTACTAGCTTCTATTAACTCAAATCCAATTGGTTCTAATAAATTAAGGATTACCGAACGGTTTTCCCACTTGTCATCTACTACTAAAATGCTGCGTTTTTTGCCTTGATAGCCTGTAATAGCTCCTTGCTGCATTACTCTGGAACTTGCAGCCCATTGTTTTGCTTCTGGTAACTCTACTTCAAACCAGAAAATACTACCTTGACCAATTTGACTTTCAACTTCCAAAGTACTACCCATGAGGTAAACAATTTTTTGACTAATAGCTAATCCTAAACCTGATCCTTCAGATTGTCGTTTGATGTCTCCTACTTGCTCAAAGGGAAGGAAGATTTTCTGCAATTGCATCGATGTCATCCCAACCCCTGTATCTTCTACTTGAAAACGAATTTTATAATTAGTTATTTGTTCCGTTTCTTGACTACTGACTCTGGACGAATGATTAATAACGTTTACTTTTAAAGTCACCCCTCCTTTATCTGTAAACTTGACTGCGTTACCCAAAAGATTAATCAGAACTTGCCGCAGTCTTTTCTCATCGGCGTGGATACCAACCGGGAGTTGAGAGTCAGGCTGATAGGTGAAGGAAATAACTTTTTGATCGGCTTTAATGCGACAGATTTCGACTACTCCTTCTAGAAACGAAGGAAAATGGAAATCGATGGGATGCAACTCCATTTTGCGGGCTTCGATTTTAGACAAATCCAGCACGTCATTAATTAAAGTTAACAGATGAAAGCCGCATTGATGGATAATTTCAATTCCTTTGTATCCTTTGTCGGACAAGGTTTCAGTACGTTGGAGAATTTGAGTATAACCGAGGATGCCATTAAGTGGAGTTCGTAATTCGTGGCTCATGTTGGCGAGAAATTCACTTTTGGCTTGATTGGCAACTTCGGCAACAGTTTTTGCTTCGTTGAGTTGGGCAGTTCGTTCTTCAACTCGTCGCTCTAGTTCATCATTGGTTTGCCGCAGTATCATTGCTGATCTTTGGTTTTCACTAGTTACCGCAGAGATAACAAAGGTAGTGATAGCAATTACACAAATGAATGATTGCAACAAGATGAGCGATTCATTCGGTGAAAGTTGTTTAGCAAACGAACCAAAGCCTTTAACAGTACCAAAAACCGCGATCGCTGACACAATAAGTACAGCTAGAGTCGATATCCGCGCTTCAAATCGAAATGCCGTCCAAATTAACGGCGGAATGATCATGTATTCGATTGGGTATCCCCCTGAAAAAGCGACCCGAACAATCGTCATCATTGACAATAAGACGAATGCAAGCTCGATAATTTGTCGCCGATGGAAGCTTCTCGGCGATGGAGATTTTTGCAACCATGCCAGCACTAAAGGTGTAACAATTAAAATACCTGTGCTGTCTGATGTCAGCCAAGTTCGACAAACGTTAGTAAATATTGACCAAGGTGCAATACCACTAATACAAAGTGTTAGTGCAGCCAAGATGGAACTGATTAGGGGGCTGGGTATAGTCAGAACCATAAATTTAAAAATATCTTGCGATCGCTCTAAAAAATGGCGACGCCTGATAAACTTATGAATTAAAAAAGTTGCTACGAAAGGAGTAATTAAGTTGACAGCCGGAATGATAGTACTAAGTAAAAGATTGTTCTTAAAAAAGAGAGTATAACTAACAATAAAATCACTCAAAAATATGATGGGCCAGACCCGATAGCCTACCAATAACATTCCTGCTAAAAACACACCGAATGAAGGCCAAAATGCTGACGCACCACCGACAAATGTCATGGATAAACCTATGTATCCCAGTCCGAGGTGAACAATAGGAATAGTCAGTGCTGCTATTATAAATGGACGATCCAGCTTGGGTAGGAATTGCTGCTGATCGCGAGTTTGCTGCATTTCTTATCTCCGTGCAGATAGCTGAAGGCCAGTAACCCTCAACACAGGTTGTCCAGTTTATAATTCCCAAAAGTAGTTGTGACTTTTATCATCAAGAATAGATATGGCATAGCTGTCATACCGTAAGGATTCAGGTCTTCAAAATCCTTTCCCTTTAACATGCATCCTTTTCCCTAAGAGTGCAAAAATATATTTTTGCAAGAGACTCCATGAGCTACGCTCACAAGGAACAATGAAAATGTCTTTTCCTCCTGCCTCCTGCCTTCTGCCTTATTTTCAAGGCAGGTCTAATGTCCTTGATGTTTTTCTGTGATAATTTTTTGATAGCTAATTAACATTCCTAAACCAATTCCCTTACCTACTGGTTTGGTCGTAAAAAAGGGTCAAATAGACGCTGTTGCAATACGGTTCGGGTAAAGGGGAAAGGGGAAAGGTTTTGAATACATCCTTTCCCCTTTACCCGCAAACCCATTCCCCAGATCATAAGGAAAGTGAAAAATGCTTAAAAACGTTGTCACCAAGCGGGTTTAGCGTTAAGTTGTTCTTGTCAAGATTGCAACATTTCTCCCAAACATTGCAATATTCCTCATCAGCATTACAACATCTATAAGGAAGGTTGTAATATTTCTCCCAAACATTGCAACATTTCTCATCAATATTACAATATCCATAAGGAATGTTGTAATATTTCTCATCAACATTACAAGATTCCTTATCAATACTGGAATATTTCTCATCAACATTAGAACATTTCGGTATAACTTACTTCTTACTCGGACACACTGACTGTACTTTTTGGGGAAATTGCCGACACATCTGCTGTAATCCTTGAGGATTAATTTGCCACCAAGCAAATAATCCCAGACTTGTACCCCCTACAAGCAACGCCAACCCTACCCCCAGCATCACTAAAGGTTTACCCCGCTTCGGCTTTGTAATTAAAGTTGGTGAAATTTCTGGATTGAGAGGTGGTTCCTCTGAAAGATCCAAATCTAGATCCAAGTCTAGCAAAGCTTGCGAACTTTCTGTAAAAGAAGTTGGTTCTTCTAATTCTTTTAATTCTTCTAGTTCCTCTAGTTCCTCTAGTTCTTCTTCCTGTATTTCTGCTTCTATAATTTCTTCTGGCAACGCCGGAGTCACAGGTACTAAGTATTCTGGAGAGACACGGCAATAAGTGAGAACAACCGAAGTATTATCACGCCCATTTTTTTCGTTTGCCAAGTTAATCCAGTTGCGGACAGCATCTTCAACTGTCATTTGCCCTGCTAACACGGGTGTTGCATAATCCTGCCAAGATTGTTCTACCCAGTTATTATCACTTAAACCATCAGAACACAGTAGCAAAATGCCATCTTCTTCCAGAATAAATCGCTGAATCTTAAGACGCAAAAATTCTGAATTTCTTGTCCCCAATGCTTGAGTTAAGGCACTCGCATCTGGTCTGAGAAGTGCCTTTCGATACAAGCTTTTAGCAAAGCGTACTTCTCGCGTTGCCACATCATCATCTACTGTCAGTAGCTGGCAATAATTGCGAGTAATCCAATAGGCACGGCTATCACCAACATTAGCCAAGTAAAGCTCATGGGTATTATTTGATTGCCACCCAGTACTTGTCTGGACTCGTTGTGGAACTTGCAACGCCATGACAATAGTTGTAGCCATGCGTTCTCTGCCTTGGCGTTTTTGCTCGTTATTGCGGGCACAAATTACATTATTTACTACCCGTAAGCTCGCTTCTAATTGTTCCTGTAACAACTCAGGTGGTACAAGTGCAGTTTGTTCTGTCACCTCAGTTAGTAAAGCGCGAATTTGTAACTTTACAGACTGCACTGCCAATTGACTTGCAACTTCACCGCCTTCGTGCCCGCCAATGCCATCGCAAACAATCGACAAGTGGCGCAATAAAGGTTCATCTAAATCAGTCAAACTATTGGGATAGCAAGCATCTTCATTTTGCGCCATCATCGGGCCAATATCTGTAGAACCTGCCACCTTTAAAACTAATGGCAATTCTGCCGCAGCTGCTAGTAGTAAATTATTGAGTTGAATATTAATCGCCTCTAACTCAATCTCAGTTTCACACATCTCCTGGACAATGTTTTGTAACCCTTTAGCTACTGATGCTTTTGCAGAAGCTACCCAAAACTGCCAACACTCCCCCAGATTTTGTAAACTCAACTTTTTATCATCTGGTGTTTGGTAGAGTTCCAAAAGTCGCACACACCAACCTTCGACTCGCAAGTTGTCTATTACTAGTAAACTGCGGCTAAGTCCCAATTCTGCTAGAGGTGTCCAAAGTTGAAGAATTTGCCACAACCAATAAACTTGTCGTACTGCCGTGGCTTCTTCCCAAGCCTCAACAATAGTTGGATAGATATTTCCTGTCTTATCTATCGGCGCATTTTCCAATAAGAGAATATCAGTTGTATCTTGCTCAAGATTACTAACAAACCCATAAGCCTGGGGCAGATGTAACCGCTCTTCATATAATTGTAAATAAGGAATTACTTCGGTTGGCAATTCTTCCGGTACATCTGGCGGCAGCCCCGGTTGAGTATCCAGCCAAATCTGTTGTTTAATTACCTCATACCTATCTGCTACCTTTGTCCCTGGTGGGATGTAAGCAGACAATGAGCCAGTCGCCCAAAGATAGCGGTGAACTAAAGGAGTTTGGCAACTAGCACAAACGTTATCTCCCATAGGATTAATGGGGCTATTACAGCGTGGATTTATACAAAAAATTATCAGTTGAGTAGAAATCATAAAATAGGAGTCAGAATTCTTCTTTATACATAAACTTCGATTAACTTTAGCTGGCAATGAATTGAAGGCTAGAATAAACTGGACTTGTGTACCGCTAACTACACCTTGTTACTGAAATTAATCAAAATTATTGGTAGAAATACCCAGTTTTGTTTTCTGTAAATAACTTATGTCTGGCTGTATCTAATCGTAGAAATGCATTTACGTCAATAATGTAGAGACTAGGATGGCGCTATGCCAAGTTTTACCTTAATCTGGCTTCTGGCAGGAGCAGTTCTGTGTTTAACAGAACTGTTCTTACCATCGGCGTTTGTCGCCTTCATGATGGGAATTAGCGCTTTTGTGGTGGCGCTGCTGTCTAGAGTGGGTATGGGAAGTGTATGGTTGCAAATTGTGGTTTGGCTCTTGCTTTCCACGGTGCTAATCGTGCTTTCTCGTCGGTTTTTGCAACCAAGACAACGCAAATCAAAAATTCGGGATGCAGTCATAGCTGAAACCTTAACAGAAATTCTGCCTGGGAAAACAGGGCGGGTGCGGTATGAGGGAAATTCTTGGCAAGCAAGATGTGACGATGACAAATTTACCATACCACCCCATCAAAGAGTTTATGTGGTTAGGAGGGAAGGTACTACTTTGATTGTTGTACCGGAAAATCTGTTGAATTCTTAAGTATTTGTCATTTGTCACAATTCAATAGTTCTTTTTACTCTAATTTCTCTGCTCACTCATATCTTCCACTCCGCACTTCTTTTATTAAAAATTAGGAGATTTACAATGGAACAGTTCTTTTTACTAGTATTTTTAGCTCTTGGTGGTTCTGCTGTGGCAGGTTCGGTGAAAGTCGTCAATCAGGGCAATCAAGCTTTGGTGGAAAGATTGGGTAGTTATAACAAAAAGCTGGAACCAGGACTAAACTTTGTCGTTCCTTTCCTAGATAGAATTGTTTACCGAGAAACTATTAAAGAAAAAGTCTTAGATATTCCTCCTCAACAGTGCATCACTCGTGACAACGTTGGCATTGAGGTAGATGCGGTGTTTTACTGGCGCATCGTGGATATGGAAAAAGCCTGGTACAAGGTAGAAAATCTCCAGTCGGCAATGGTAAACATGGTGCTGACTCAAATTCGCGCCGAAATGGGACAACTGGAGTTGGATCAAACCTTTACTGCTCGTTCTCATATCAGTGAGCTTTTATTACAGGATTTGGATGTTGCTACCGATCCTTGGGGTGTAAAAGTGACACGGGTAGAACTGCGAGATATTATTCCGTCTCAAGCTGTGCGTGAATCGATGGAATTGCAAATGTCGGCAGAACGACGCAAACGGGCAGCAATTTTAACTTCTGAGGGCGATCGCGAAGCTGCTGTCAATAGCGCCAGAGGTAAAGCTGAGGCGCAAATATTGGATGCGGAAGCTCGTCAAAAATCGGTAATTTTGCAAGCGGAAGCTGAACAAAAGGCGATCATTTTGAAGGCTCAAGCGGAACGTCAGCAGCAAGTTCTGAAAGCCCAAGCGATCGCAGAATCAGCAGAAATTATTGCTCAAAAGCTCCACACTAACTCTAATGCCAATAAAGCAGTGGAAGTACTGTTTGCCTTGGGCTATTTGGATATGGGCGCGACAATTGGTAAAAGCGATAGCAGCAAGGTATTATTTATAGATCCGCGCACTATTCCTGCTGCTTTCGAGGGTATGCGTTCCGTTATCTCAAATGGTCAGGTTGACTCTAACGAGCTGTTTTCTAAGCAAATCCCAGGATTAGAAAATAACCGCCCTAGTTAGAAGTGGGGACAAGGGGGCAAGAGGACAAGAAACTTGTCTCTTTGTCTCTTTCCAATTAGGACTTACGCAGTCAAAACCTGAAACCTCGATCCCCCCTAACCCCCCTTTTTAAGGCTACGGTGTACACACAAATCGAATTACCCCCCTTAATCCCCCCGATGCATTGGGGGGAAACAAGAGAATCTCGTCGTTCCCTGCCCTTGGAAAGGGGGGAAACAAGAGAATCTCGTCGTTCCCTGCCCTTGGAAAGGGGGGAAACAAGAGAATCTCGTTCCCTCCCCAATACATACGGGGAGGGTTAGGGTGGGGTAATTCGAGGACTGGTAGTGATTCGATAACTTGTGTGTACACCGTAGCCTTAAAAAAGGAGGGAGCTGAAAGAGCCAACTTTTTAAGGGGGTTGGGGGATCTCTTGTGCGTAAAACCTACCAATGACTAATGACTAATGACTAATGATAATTAACCCAGAACAGGTCATCAACGCTATTATTGCGATCGCAAATCCTTTAATTAAGGAAAAAATTCAGCGCAATGAGACTGTAATTAAATTACTTCAGCAGTTTAACCTCGATCCAGAGCATCCACCAGCAGATTTTAGTGGGGTTTACGCATACACCCTGGTAGAGTATGGTGTTGGGAAACCCAAGCCTTGTTTAGAACTTTTTCGCCAAGAAGCAATAAAACAGGCTTTCCGTAAAGCATTTGACCATAATAATCCCTCAATTTTGCTTTCTGAGGTTGATGCTTCGCTTGATGCATACTCGTTGGGTGATGACATTAGAAGTTTGGGAATTGACATTAGACGAGAAGTTGCCGCGTTTTATATTGTTTTTGCGGAAGTTGCTAAACGCACTCGCAACCCAGCAGATACATTAATGAGTCAACAAATTGGCTCTTTGCAAAAACGCATTGTAAATATCCAAGAAATACTTGACAGGTTGCCGACTTTAGAAGGTATTCGTACAGAAATAGCGCGGTTGGCTGCACAGAATCCCCCAGCATTGCTGGAAGCCGAAACATCCACCGAAAATCAATGTCGAGCTATAGCTTTAGCTCAACAAATGCGCGGCTGGTTTGAAACCTTGGGCTACCGCTTTGAAAAGTATGAAATTTGGGGTGATTCATATTTTGAGTGGATTATTAATGTACCAACGCGGCGTAACCGATATGACCGCATTCTCATCCGGGGAATTGAGGGGGAAGTTGGACTCAAGGATGTTGCTGTTTTGCGTTCTTCTGTGGAGCAGCAGAGAACTGATGAAGGTTGGTTAGTAACAGCAAGACGCATTGCCCGCGCGGCGCGGAATGAGGTGGAAAAGGAGGAAAATCGCCACTTAGGTTGTTACACTTTTGACGAACTCATTGACCAAGATGCTGATTTTAGTGATTATCTCGATTGGTTAGAAGCGGAAATTATCCGGCGGCAAATCGATACAAAATACGTTCCTCTAGCTTGTACAAAAGAGGAAATTGACCCCGATACTAAACAGCGTATTGGCATCAGCCATTATAGCGATCGCGATGGTTGGATTGATGGTTATATTGATATGTGGTTGGACGATCCCGCCAAAGAGCATATTTCTATACTAGGAGAATTTGGTACGGGGAAAACTTGGTTTGCCTTCCATTATGCTTGGGTGGCATTGCAACGTTACCGAGATGCCCAAAAACGTGGTGTTGAGCGTCCCCGTTTGCCTTTGGTAATTACGCTGCGAGATTTTGCCAAAGCAATAAATGTCGAGAACGTTTTAGCAGGGTTCTTTTTTACACAACATAATATTCGTTTAACTAGCGAAGTATTTGACCAACTGAACCGCATGGGTAAATTGCTGCTAATTTTCGATGGTTTTGACGAAATGGCAGCAAAAGTTGACCGTCAGCAGATGATTAATAACTTTTGGGAACTGGCAAAAGTGGTGGTTCCCGGTGCCAAGGTTGTGCTGACTTGTCGCACTGAACATTTTCCCGACGCAAAGGAAGGACGCGCTTTACTCAATGCCGAGTTGCAAGCATCTACCAAGCAACTGACGGGTGAAACACCGCAGTTTGAAGTACTGGAACTGGAGAAATTTAACGACGAGCAAATTCGGCTGGTGTTGTCGCACCAAACGGAAGCTGCAACGGTTGAACAAGTAATGGGAAATCCGCAATTATTGGATTTAGCCCGTCGTCCGGTGATGACAGAGTTAATTTTGGAAGCTTTGCCAGATATTGAGGCGGGTAAACCTGTGGATATGTCGCGGGTTTACTTGTACGCTGTGCGGCGGAAAATGGAACGGGATATTAAGAGCGATCGTACTTTTACTTCTTTGGCAGAAAAGCTATACTTTTTGTGCGAACTTTCTTGGGAAATGCTGTCTACAGACGAAATGAGCCTCAATTATCGGCTTTTCCCTGACAGAATTCGGCGGTTATTTGGTTCGGTAGTGCAAGAAGAGAAGGATTTAGACCACTGGCATTACGACATGATGGGGCAAACAATGCTCATCCGCAATGCTGATGGTGACTATACTCCAGCACATCGGTCGCTGTTAGAGTTTTTTGTGGCGTATAAATTTGCAGCAGAGCTTGGAGCTTTAGCAAGTGATTTTACTGAATTAGCGCGGGTGCGGTTCCAGATAAATCATGATGCTGCACCTGTTGATTATAGTTGGTCTGCTTATTTCAGTCGTCAGGTAAATACGGCTGGAGAGATTTTGCCAACTCCAGCATTGAAGGGATTTATAAGTGAATCGTTAGAAAAATTGAGGGTGACTTTTGGTCAAGCACCTTTAACAAAAGCAGTAATGGATTTGCTGGTAGGGATGATTGATGTTGAGGCTAAAGAGTCAGTAATTAAGATTATTGAAGAGACGCGGGGGAAAAGTGAGGATGAAGTTGGTTATGTTGGGGGAAATGCAGCAACCATTTTGGTAAAGATTGACAAGTTTGCTTTGGATGGAAGAAATTTAAGCGGTGCTGTACTTAAAGGTGCTGATTTTAGTGAGGCTAGCTTGCATCATGTTAATCTTGCACAAGCAAATTTGGTTGATAGTATTTTTACTAAAGTATTTGGTGCAATTTTCTCAGTTGCGTATAGTTTTGATAGTCAATTTGTAGTTACTGGTGATGGTGAAGGCATTGTTCGGATATGGAAAGTTGCTACTGGCGAAGAAATTTTGACTTTTAATGGACATACTGGCGGAATAGTTTCAGTTGACTTTAGTCACGATAGCAATAAAGTTGCTAGCAGTAGTCACGATGGGACAATTAGGCTATGGGATACCCGCACTGGTAAATGCTTAACAATTTTACAAGGACACAATAGTTTTATAAATTCAGTTGCTTTTTGTCCTAAAGGTAAGATTCTTGCTAGTGGCAGTAATGACCAAACAGTGAGATTATGGGATATTCAAACTGGTAAATGCTTACAGATTTTGCTGGGGCATACTAATTTAGTACACTCAATTGTATTTAGTCCAGATGGTGAGATGCTTGCTAGTAGTAGTGCTGATCGCACGATAAAATTATGGGATATTCAAACTAGCCAATGTTTAAAAACTTTAGAAGGACATAGAAACTCAGTAAAATCAGTTATTTTTAGTCCAGACGCTAAAATGCTTGCAAGTGGTAGTTATGATGAAACTATAAAATTATGGAACGTGAATACAGGCGAATGTAATTTAACCTTGCAAGGGCATGATATCTCATCATTAATAGTTGCTTTTAGCCCTGATAGTAAAATAGTTGCTAGTAGCGGCGACCAAAATATCAGATTTTGGGATGTAAAAACGGGTGAATATCTAAAAATATTAAAAGGACACTTTAATTCAGTACGTTCAATTGCTTTTAGTCCAGATGGAGACACTCTTGTTAGCGGTAGCTATGACAAGACACTAAGATTTTGGAGTGTTGCGACAGGTGAATGCCAAAAAGTTTTACAGGGACACAGCACTTGGATAAACTCTATCGCTTTTAGCTTAAATAGTGAAATAATTATTAGTGCAGATGATGAGACAACAGTAAAATTATGGAATGTTAGTACTGGTAAATCTGTAAAAATTCTACAAGGTCATACTAATTGGGTGCAATCAGTTGCTCTTGATAGAAATGGTGAAATACTTGCTAGCGGTAGTGCTGATACAACAGTCAGATTATGGAATTTCCGCACAGGAGAATGTTTGAATATTTTGCGCGGACATAGTGATTGGGTACAATCAATCGTTTTTTGCCCAAATGCTCAGATACTTGCCAGTGTTAGTGGTGACGGAAGTGTAAGATTATGGGATATTAAACTGGGAGAATGCTGGAAAGTTTTTGAAGACAATCACTCAATACGCTCAGTTGCTTTCAGCCCCGATGGTGAAACATTAGCTATTAGCAATTATGGCGGAAAGATAAAGCTATGGAATATTTATACAAACCAATGTCTTAAAACATTAGAAATCGGAAGGGGCTCTTGGACGCGTTCAATAGCTTTTAGTGCAGATGGTAAACTTTTAGCTAGTGGTACTTTTAATGAAAGCGTTGGGTTATGGTGTACCTTAACGGGTGAATGCTGGAAAACTTTACAAGGTCATACCAAATCAGTATCAGCAGTTGCTTTTAGTCCAGATGGTAAAACTCTAGCGAGTGGTGCAGACGACAAGACTGTAATACTTTGGGATATAAACAGTGGTAAATGCCTAAAAATTTTACAAGGTCATTCTCTTTGGATTCGTTCAGTTGCTTTTAGTCTGGATAGTAAAATGCTTGCTAGTTGTAGTTGTGATGGCACAATAATGCTTTGGGAGACTAGCACAGGTAATTGTATAAGAACTATTAGATCAAAAAGACCTTACGAAGAGATGAACATTACAGGCGTTACAGGTTTAACCGAATCTAAAAAAGCAACTCTCAGAGCATTAGGTGCTATGGAAGATGGAGAATAAATTTTAGGTGATACCTGACGATAAGCTAGCCCATCGTAGACATCGGCTCCGATTTCATCTAACCTATTTGATAAGATTACAATGGCTAGTGAAAACAATACGATCTCTACGACGGGCTACGCCTACGCACTAAATTGTCGCATTCTTCTATAAATGAAATAATCCAGTTTTGATAAGTTGTAAATTATGACATTATCTATTCAGCCAACCACAGTACTAAGTTTAGAAAAGTTCTTACAACTAGCAGAGACAAAACCAGCAAGCGAGTATTTTAACGGAAAAATATACCAAAAGCCTATGCCGCAAGGAGAACACAGTACATTACAAAGCAGTTTAGTCACAGCTATTAATGAGATTGCTAAACCGCAAAAGATTGCTTATGCCTTTCCTGAATTACGCTGTACATTTGAAGGTCGTTCAATAGTACCGGATATTGCTGTGTTTGAATGGCAAAGAATTCCCCTTGATGCTAAAGGTAGAATTGCCAATAAATTTGAAATTGCCCCAGATTGGATAATTGAAATTCTTTCACCAGATCAATCAGCAAATCGAGTTATCCGCAAAATTACATTTTCTATTCAAAATGGAGCAAAGCTAGGTTGGTTGCTCGATTCTGCTGATGAGTCAATCATGATTTTTGAACCTAATAAATTACCAGAATTAAAAGAACAACAAGATATATTACCCGTTTTGAGTGTTTTGGAAAATTGGCAATTAACAGTTGCAGATGTATTTAGTTGGTTGAGTTTTATTTGAATAAAGCAACAGTAAGCTGACGCTAATGCACTTCTGAATCATTATAGAAAATGAATATTTGTAAAGGAAAGTTGATTTACCGCAGTAACAAAACCTCAACTCCTAAAATTTCAGCACTTGTTGCTAAAGCTTCGTCAGCCGTTACCAATTGGATATTATTTTGAAATGCAATTGTCAAATGTAGAGCATCAAGTGTACGCAATGGTGTATCAAACCGACTAATCCACTCACGCGCTAAATTATAGTGAACTGTTTCCACTGCAATTTGAGTATAAAATCCACTATCCAAATCTGATTGAAACCTTTCTACAATAGCTATTGCATCTTCCTGAGATATTTCTCGCATTCTGACTCGACGCGATAAAGCAGAAACGAGTTCAACCTCAACCAACTGACTTAAACCTACTTCAGCATTATTGAGTAGTAATTGTTCAACTGCATCGCTTAAAGCCTCTGTCCAATACAAAGGAGCAATGACACTTGTATCTAAATAAATCAACGACGTTCCTCTGTACGTGCATTTATGACAGTTGTACTCAATGATTCACCCTTAATCGCAAGGGAATCACGAAATTGCTTCATACTTGCTAATTGTTCTTCTTTTTGTAGCGGAGGAACTAAACGAGCGACAGCTTTATCTTGCTCTAGCAAAATTACTTCTTCTCCCCTAGCTACTAGTTCCAAAAGAGATTTTAAATTCATAGCTGCTTCTTCAACGCTAATTCTCAACACTGCATTACTCCTGTAATTAAGCTTGAAGAGCAAAGAAAATTTCCTGCTCACGCCATTTATTTATGAAAATTCATATCATTAGCCGTCTAAGCAGGCTACCCTGCGGGAAGCCGATTTGCTTCTATGTTCTGGTAGCCACAGGCTTTAGTTTGTAGGAGAATAAAGTGCAACACCATATAAAATTGATATGACTATTGACCAATCTCAGTAGCTTGATTTACCTGGCATTGACTGCACAACCCAAAAAACTCTAGAGTGTGGTAAAAAACTTTAAACTTATGGCTTGACTCTAGCTGGTTTTCTAAGTCATGAACGGGGCATTGATTAATTGGAATTGAGACACCACATTGCAAGCAAGTAAGGTGGTGTTTATCTTGTTGTGCTAGGCTATAGAGGGCTTCACCGTTAGCCAAATTCCGCACTTGTACCATGCCTTCTAGTTTTAAAGCTTCTAGAGAACGGTAAACTGTTGCTAAACCCATGCTCTGATTTGTATTACGTAGTTCTACGTAAATATCTTGGGCGGAAATGCCTTTTTTGATAGTTTTCAGCAGGTTGAAAATACGCTCTTGACTGCGGGTGCGTATGGCTCTCATAGACAATTATTTAAGTATGCCACTGTAGTTTGAAGCTGTTAGATGAGTTAATCGATCGATTAACTTTAACCGCTTCGTAATCTTATTTTCACTCAGTTGGAACAGAAAGTTATAGTATAGCGATCGCAGCATTCAGCAAAAGCCCGTGCAAACCAAGTATCTAGCCAAAATTTTCGTGACCCTTCGTCCTTCAGTTTTAGACCCCGCTGGTGTGGCAGTACAATCCGGTCTTAAGCAACTGGGATACGATAACGTTGACCAGGTGCGGATTGGCAAGTACATTGAACTCACCATCACCTCAACTGATGAGAAGAAAGCGCGTAAAGACCTTGATACCATTTGTGACCAAATGCTATCAAATCCCGTAATTGAAAATTACCGCTTTGAATTAATTGAGGTCGAAACTCAAACCGGGGTATTTTAGGGACTGGGCATAAGAGGCAGAGGTGCGGAGGGGCAGAGGGGCAGAGAGGAAAAACTTACTGCAACTTCTCCCCTGCCCCCCTGCTCCCCCAGGGCTGTTTCATTCCCCAAAGAGCTTTAAAAATCAAGGGTTATAGCAATTAAAAATTAGTTATTTTGTTACTAGCGTGCCGATGAAACCAACTATTTTACTGATATTTCAGTGCTTAAATATTCATCTCTTCGTCACGCTTACTTACAATTTTCTTGCTAACCATCTTGACAAATCCTGTTTGAAATGGAATGAATCAGCCCTGCCTGCTCCCCTGCTCCCCTGCCCCCCTGCCTCCCCTGCTCCCTACTCCCCTAACTAATCATGAAATTCGGTGTTGTTGTTTTTCCCGGTTCTAATTGCGATCGCGATGTTGCTTATGTAACCAGAGATTTACTGGGGCAACCAACGCGCATGGTTTGGCATCAAGAAACAGATATTGCTGATTTGGATGTCGTGATTATTCCTGGTGGCTTTAGTTACGGGGATTATCTGCGCTGTGGTGCGATCGCGCGTTTTTCACCCGTGATGCAGCAGGTTGTGGAACACGCCCAAAAGGGTAAGTTTGTCCTCGGTATTTGCAACGGCTTTCAGGTATTAACTGAAGCTGGACTTTTACCAGGGGTGTTAACCAGAAACCGGGATTTGCATTTTATTTGCGATCGCGTCCCCTTGAAAGTTGAACGTACTAATCTATGGACGCAAGCTTATACAACTGGTGAAGTTATCACTTTGCCCATTGCCCACGGAGAGGGGCGATTCTACGCTGATAAAGCCACTCTCGCAAAAATTGAAGATAACGGACAAGTCATATTTCGCTATGAAGGGGAGAATCCCAACGGTTCACTCAACAACATTGCCGGGATTAGCGATCGCCAGGGTAATGTGTTGGGAATGATGCCGCACCCAGAAAGGGCATCAGACGCAATGCTAGGGGGTAGTGACGGCTTAAGGTTGTTTCAAGGCTTACTAGAGAAAGTAGGGGCATTAGCGTAGAGCAAATAAGTTGAGCGTTTTGCAATCGCTGTCTGTAAGATAGATAAACATTTTTCTACAGACAGCGATTTATTTTGTTAGTGGGAACTTGAAGCATTTTTTACAACCAAAGTAGGACGCATTAAGGGTTAAAGGCTAGTGATGCCTTGAGCGCAGTCGTAAAGCCTGCGGCATAGCTACGTTTAAGGCGCAGTTTCTCGTAGAGAAGGAAGCCGAACCATGTCGAGGTGCGGGCTACGCCTACGCATCTAAAATTGTGGTAGAAAAACATTAGGGTAAAATTACTTGCCAGTCTGAGTTAAATCGAAGCACAGAATTTGTCATTGCTCGAGCGATTTCTCATACTTGAGCTAGTAACTGTTAAAATTTAGAGCTAGCGTGTTTTAATCTTTTATTAGACTTACAAAAAAAGTCCGCGTACACAAAAAACTTCCAGCCAGTTTTGGCAAGTTTTTGAGAACAAAGAGAGAAACAAACTTATGGGACTTTTCGATCAAATTCTTGGTGCCGTTGCTAATCCCAATCAACAGGGCAGCTTAAGTCAAATAGGAAGCATTGTTAATACTGTACAGCAGTTGAGCGATCGCACAGGCACAGACCCTTCTACCATCCAATCAGTTTTGTCAATTGTGGGTGGTCAAGTGCGTTCTGCTTTACAAAACAAACAAGCCACAGATGGTAATGAAGCCACACAAAATTTAGTCAGTCAATATGCTGGTACTTCTCCCAATCCCCAAGCCGTCAATTCGTTGTTTTCTCCTCAGATACAACAGCAAGTAGCTCAAGTTGCTGCCCAGCGCACTGGGTTGGATGCTGGTATCGTTCAACAATTGCTGCCTTTGGCAGTACCTTTGGTGCTAAAGTTTTTGCAATCAGGTGCCAATACTCAAAATCCCCAAGCTGGCGGAAATCCTGTACTAAATTCCTTCTTGGATGCTGATGGTGATGGTGATGTCGATATTGCTGATGCCATCCAAATGGCTAGTCGATATATGAGACAGTAAAAGTTTTCTCCCAACTCCCCACTCCCTTGCGATAAACCAGACATCGGTAATTATACCTTGCTAGATTTTTAGCTAAGACATAGGCTGAGAATACAATCAATTTGTAAATATAAATCAGACAGTCTATGTCTAAATTGTTTGACTTTATTACTGAAGAACTGCAAGACTTTATTGCTGCCCAACACCTTTTCTTTGTTGGCTCTGCACCTT
Organism: Nostoc sp. DedQUE09; assembly: GCF_034530915.1. Taxonomy (NCBI): domain Bacteria; kingdom Bacillati; phylum Cyanobacteriota; class Cyanophyceae; order Nostocales; family Nostocaceae; genus Nostoc; species Nostoc sp. DedQUE09. The sequence goes on along the minus strand of NZ_JAVRCE010000053.1, from coordinate 36,826 downwards.
TGAGTCCCACGGGTCATGTTAACCTGTCTCCTAAAGGTCAGGACTGCTTTCGTATCCTGTCTCCCAACCGAGTATGTTATTTAGACCTAACAGGTAATGGTAACGAAACATCAGCCCATTTGCAAGAAAATGGGCGGATAACCTTCATGTTTTGTGCCTTTCAAGAACCCGCGTGTATCTTGCGTCTTTACGGTCAAGGAACCACAATTTTACCGAATTCTCCAGAGTGGGACTCCCTGTATTCTCTATTTTTGCCAATACCTGGAACTCGTCAAATTATCGTCGCTGACATTGAAAAAATTCAGACTTCCTGTGGTTTTGGCGTACCACTTTATGAATATCAAGGTCAGCGCCAGACTCTAGTAAACTGGGCTACTAAAAAAGGCGAAGAGGGAGTTCGAGAATATCAACAAAATAAAAATCTTGTCAGCATTGACGGTTTAGCGACACCACTGAGTAAATTACCCTAACTTTGCCTGATTGATTATTTTATTCATTCATATAATATTATATAATTCAGGTTCTCAGTTGTTTCATTGACAATACATTAGATTAGACCTCTTGCATAAGTCGAATCGACCCCCCCTTAATCCCCCCGATATATTGGGGGGAAAATTGAAATCTTGCTCCCTCTCCAATACATACGGGGGGGTTGGAGAGGGGTGATTCAACGATTTTTGCAAGAAGTTTATTCTTCTGATTCCTGATGTCAAGCCTGATTGAGATGCTCTTACCCTGATTCGCAGACTCTAGCTGAGAACCAGAGAAAGCTGATTTACTTCTTAGTTCACAGACTTGTTCTAATCCACCAGCTTATTTTCCTCAAATTAGGATCTATTTCCTGCCAAAAGCTTGCTGATGAGTCTGTTTCTCTTGTTGCTGCGAGTATTTTATCTATAGTGTCGAAGTTTTTTTGAATCAACTGCTTATCTAGTTTAGGAATATCTAATTTCAGATATTTCAGACGGTTAGGTAACTCTACTTTCTCTTTTGTCGGCAAGTGGGCAATCTGAGTAACTTGTTCTAAAATTTTGTCTACTGATACAATTATTTCTTGCAAGCTGGGCTTTTTAGTTTGTAATTGTAAATCTTTTTCTTCAAAGGCTTCTTCTTGATTACCTAACTTTACTACAACTATTTTGACAAAGAAAATATTGTAATCTATCTGACTAACTTCACCTACTTGCTGATGATATTTTCCATTTTTATTTATAACTACTATGTCACCTTTCTCAATTTTGTTATTCATAATTTATACAGCCTCGTAATTAAATTACAAAATAATCTCCTCTACAGAAAATACTACTCTAAAGCCACAAACCCTCAGTCCACCGTCTGACTCATTCCAGCTACGGCTAGCACTGCGACACAGTTCTGCACTAAAACTCCAAGAACCACCGCGTAGCACGCGACGATTCATATCACCGCCAACTTCCCAAGCTGTTCCATCTAAGGGTGCATCGTTGTAATTGTTATGCCACGAATCAGCACACCATTCCCAAACTAACCCGTGCATATCGTACAATCCAAAGGCATTGGCGACTTCAAAACTACCGACATTGGTTGTTTCTTTACGGAATTTGCTTTTTTGTTCCATAGTGCAGCTGACTAACTCAGAGGTAATGGTTTCGCCAAAGTGGAATGATGTTGTAGTTCCGGCTCGACAAGCATATTCCCATTCAGCTTCACTCGGTAAACGATAGTCGCGTCCAGTTTTTTCTGATAGCCTAAGACAGAATTCTACAGCCTCATACCAAGATACATTTTCTACTGGTCTATCTAGACCCTTGAATTTCGATGGATGGGGATTTAAAGCTTGTTTGACTTTGGGTAAAGCTGCTACTACTCTCCACTGTGCTTGAGTTACGGGAAATTTCCCCATAAAAAATGGTTCAACGGTAACTTGATGTCGAGGGCGTTCGTCAGCATCTCCTTCAAATTCCGGTGAACCCATCATGTAAGTACCACCAGGAATCGATACCATTTCTAATGTGACAGACTTACCTAATTCTTCAGCAAAGAAGTTTGCGTTACCACTCATGCGGTTTACTTCTCTGCCACCTGTGTCTACTGTCACTACGTCGAATTCAAAGGTTTCTAATGGGGGCAATGGGACGATTACTTTTTGTGGTGGCGGCGATAATATAGGTTGAGGCATCGAAACAATTTTTAAGGCAACAGGTTCAATGTTCGATGTGGCGAACTTTACATCGTTGATGACTTCTACTGCTGTTTGATACCTTTCACTCGGTAGATGTTTGAGTAATTTATCTAAAATTTTTCCTAATTCGTCGCTGATAGTAATACCTTTTTCTTGTAAACGTTCGCGCCACAACCACTTAGCGCTCATGGCATCATAAATAGGGTCATTAATCTGTCCAGAAGCATCCTGCAAGGGCAAACATTGAGTTAAAAGACGCACACAAGTTACACCCAAAGCATACAAATCACTACCGTGACAAGCAAATCCAGCCATTTGTTCTGTTGGGGCATAACCAAGGGTATAAATTACCGTAGCTTGTCTTCCTATACTAGTTTGTGTTACCTGTTTAGCACCACCAAAGTCAATTAATACAGGTTTTTCATCACTTGCACGGCGGATGATATTTTCTGGTTTGATATCTCGATGAATGACATTATGAGTATGAATGAATTGCAGTACTGGCAATAAATCAGCTAAAAGTTCCCAAATTTCTTGTTCACCATAAATTTGTTGCTGAACTTCTTGTAAGAGAGTTTTGCCTTGAATAAATTCTTGTACGAGATACAAACTAGTACCTTGTTCAAAATAGGCTAGTAATCTGGGAATTTGGGTATGATTTTCTCCCAGTTCATACAATCTAAAAGCCTCTTCTTTGAAAAATTCTGCGGCTTTAGTGCGTTGTCCTGTTCCCTGAAATTGGGGGAAAAATTGCTTGATGACGCAAGGGGCGTTTAGTCTGTCTACATCTTCTGTAGAATATGTTCTACTAAATCCGCCTTCACCTAAGAGTCTTAATACGCGGTAACGATTTCTGAGAAGTTTGCCAAAGTTGCTTTGTCCGCAACTCACGCAAAATCTATTGCTATCAGAGTTGAATGGATTTGAGCAATTGGGATTTTGGCAGATTTGCATAATGAGGGGGAAATAGCATCTTCTCCAAAGTTAGCCCCAATATTATCTAATTGAAAGCAGTTATGTAGAGAAGCGAACACGGAAGTTTATTCATGTGCTTAAAACTATCTTTCACACGAGGGCATAAGGATAAATTAATTATCTTTATTGACTTATCTATACTATGACGTTGTGTTAGCAGAAAGCACGGCATATTGCCATAATATTCGGGCGTTAGGCTTGCCGTAATCCACCCTAAATTTTAATATAACTGTTGTTTACTATCTAAAAAAGTTCACGAATAACCAAATCACCTACCTGTAACTTTTATTGCCAATTGCGACTCTTATTTAAAAGCTTTATTCTCTCCAGAAGCGCGAATTAATTCAGCTACAAGGGCAACGATCGCAGATGCTAAAATTAACATTACACTCAGAGCATTAATATCAGGTTTAACTCCGGTTCTAATCCGGCTAAAAATTTCCATTGGTAGGGTGTTAGAACCGCTACCAGCAGTAAAACTAGCAATAAGAAAGTCATCTAAGCTAAGAACAAAAGCTAAGAGACAACCAGCAACAATCCCAGGCATTAATTGAGGTAGCAATACTTTGATGAAAGCTTGGGTTGGTGTCGCGCCTAAATCTAGTGCTGCTTCTTCTAAGTGAGGATCTAAATTAGTCAGTCGGGAAGCAACTACAAGCCCAACGTAGGCCAGACAAAACACCACATGGGCTGCAACTATCGTCCACAAACTCAAAGGTATTGCAAAGGCTGCTAGACATACTAGGGTAGCCACTGCGATCGCAATATCAGGAATAATCAATGGTAGGTAAGCAATACCCCGATACAATTTTTTACCAGGAAATTCGTAACGCGCCAACCCTACCGCCATCAAGGTTCCCAGCACTGCGGAAATTGCCACGGCACAACCTGCAACTATCATACTGTTTTGCAAAGCTGATAAGATGCGATCGTCACTGAACAACTTGCGATACCAATCGAGGGTGAATCCTTGCCAAGTTGCACTGTAAGGCGACTTATTGAAGCTATAAAAGCCAAGTACCAGTATAGGCAGGTACATGAACACAAATATCAGCAGTGAGAAAACCGCTTGCCATGAGACACGCGGTTTTTTAAGAGATGAAGAGATATTCACGTTTATATATGATTTTTCTTAGATAGCAATATAAAGTATCATATTTTATGTAATAAGTCAATGATTTAACATCTTCTTTCCTTTTTGACTAGTGGAGAATCCAATAGCATCTCAATTAATCAGATAAATTCTCTGAGCAACTGGTTATAAGGTAGGTAAACTTTCGCCCTAGACATCTGGCGAAAAAGACACGTAGCACTGCTATGTCTCTATAACGGTTCTGGATAACGCATATTTAATTTCTGAATATGTCTAATAGTTAATTGCTATCTTTAAGAACTTGGATAGAACTTATAAGAAAAATTGCTGCTTCTGATTTCAAGCTACCGACTTTACCCTTTGGTTGGCTACAAATTATTATTGAGAGTACGGAAAGCCGCCCAAAAAGTATCTACATGAATTATTTTTTAATTAATATTTGTAAATCGGACAATTGATAGGTAATAGCTGACTTTTTCTGCCTATTATCAGCATTTAACTTGATTTTTGACGATTTTAGGAAATTATTGGCTGTAAAAAAATCTATATTTAAAATTGCACCAAACACTAAAAAACAATAAATCAGAGTGTATTTACCTCTTGAGGAGTGGGTAATTTCCGTACTAGGATAGATGAAAAATATATAAATAAGAGCATAAAATTTAAAGGGAGTTGTTAAGAAGTTTAGTATTTGAAGCTACTTTATTGATGCCAAGTGAATCAATTATAAGCACTCAAACAACAGAAATAAAAAACTTCTAATTCAAGTTTGATTTTTAGGAGGTTTATGATGCGAATTGCTCAATTAGCTCCACTGTGGGAAAGAGTTCCACCTCCAGCTTATGGTGGCATAGAGTTAGTAGTGGGGTTGCTGACCGATGAATTAGTCCGACGCGGACACGAAGTAACTTTATTTGCATCGGGAGATTCTATTAGTCTGGCAAAACTCATTTCAGTTCATCCCCGCGCTCTCAGACTCGATGGCACAATCAAAGATTACAGCATTTACGAGATGCTAAATCTAGCTTCGGTGTATGAACGTGCAGAAGAGTTTGATATTATCCACTCCCATATTGGTCATGGGGCACTGCCTTATGCAAATCTAGTAAAAACTCCTACAGTTCACACGTTGCACGGTACTTTTACCCCTGACAACGAAAAGATGTTTAGTTTTGCGAAAAAACAACCCTACGTCAGTATTTCCAATTCACAACGAGAAGCAAGGTTAGGGTTGAACTGTATAGCGACGGTTTACAACGGGATTGATGTTAGCAGTTATAAGTTTCACTCCCAACCAGAAAATCCTCCTTACCTAGCATTTTTAGGCCGGATGTCTCCAGAAAAGGGAGTGCATTTAGCCATAGAAATTGCAAAACTTGCTGGTTGGCATTTAAAAATGGCGGGTAAGATAGATGTCGTTGATGTGGAATACTTTGAGAAGGAAATTAAACCACATATTGACGGAGAGCAAATTGAGTATTTGGGTGAAGCCAACCACGCTCAAAAAAATGACCTGATGGGAGGTGCAGTCGCAACTCTGTTCCCCATCACTTGGCGGGAACCCTTTGGATTGGTGATGGTAGAGTCAATGGCTTCAGGTACGCCAGTGATTGCGCTGAAGTTGGGGTCTACTGAAGAGGTAGTTTCCCACGGTAAGACGGGTTTCCTCTGCAATAATATTCAAGAGTGCATCAGTGCCATTGATCGCGTCGTAGAATTAGACCGCTATGCCTGTCGTCGCTATGTCGAAAACTTTTTTAGCGTTAAGCACATGACTGATGGCTATGAGGCGGTTTATCAACAAATAATAGCAGAACGATTTTCTCAGAATGGGCATTTCCGCAGTTTAGTTGATTTAGCTAGCTAGCGATCGCATTTGTGTAATCTTACATCTTTTTAATTAACTAAGTAGAATATAGACTCTCGTAGGGTAACAAAACTGTGCTACCCTACCAAGTCACGCTATCGCTCCATTTTTCTAAAGTTCTAGCACTCACTCCTGGAACTCGTTCTAAGTCTTGTAAAGATGTAAATTTTTGCTGCTGACGACTAATAATTATTCGCTGTGCTAACTTCTTACCCAGGCCAGGGAGAGTTGCTAATTCTTCTAAACTTGCAGTGTTGATATTGACTTTTTGAATCGCTTGTAACTCACTTGATGAAGAAGTTTTTATCTGAGGACACCGTGTTTGTTCTAATTTGATTTTTTCTTGAATTGCTGGTGGTAAACCGGGTTTAACTTTGGTATAAAGACGAGCAAATTCTCGCACATAATGGGCAGCAACTATCGGATTTTCAATCACTACAAGCGTCTCATCGTTACCATTATTGGCAGCATCTGACCAATTATGAGAACCTGTAATTACTGTTTGACTATCAATAACACCAAATTTATGATGCAATAAATCGCCTTTGGGTAATACAGGTACACCTACGGTAGTAATTGGATTTGACCAAGGATGATTGTCAATTTCATATTTACATTTATTACTAAGAGCAACCCCCATCATATCTAAGGCTTCGCTATAAGAACGATAAGCAAATTGTGGTTCAATTAAAGCGCGAATTTGCACACTTTGTTGATGGCGTTTTTCTAAAATATTGGCAAGAGGCTGTTCAGAAAAGACAAATAACGCCATATCAATAGATTTGGTTGCTGAATCTAAAGTTTTACCAATTAAACCGTTACTACTGTTATTCCAAGGTTGAGTTGGAGAAGTAGGCGAAAAATGCACAGTAATTTTGGTATTACCCAAAGTTATCTGTTTAGGTAAACGTATCGGTTTTTGCAAACCGAATCGACTATCTGCTTGACCTCCCGGCCCGTCACCCCACATAATGTTAAATTCTTCTGTAAATAAAGCAGCTAATTCTGGGCTGTCAATCTGCAATAAGTTATTGGCATTGCCTAAACTACTAGAATTTGTAAAATCACCCGAAGTATCACTTAATGTAAAATTAGCTGAAGTGATAATTACGAGGCGATTGTCCACAATCACAAATTTATGATGCATCAAGCTGCTACCCGTTGAACCATCTGCTCGATCGTCTAGCCAGGGAATTTTGGCATTCTGCAAAATTATCAAAGCATCCCTTTGATTGATTTCGGTTGGACTAAGTTGATTATCTTGATTAATATCAATAAATTGGCGAAATTCGTTGTAGCGTTCTTGTTCTCTTTTATCTAACTTACCTACTTCAGCAGATGTTAAGCTACTCCAAGGTCGGCTATAGATATTTTCTAAAATTATCCTGACTTTTACCCCAGCTTTTTGTCTATCAACCAATGCTTGGGCAACCTTGGGTAAACGTAATTCTTGCACCGCTATATCTACTGTAGATTTAGCATTCGTAATCGCATCCGCAATCTGTTTTTCTAAATCATCCCCCAGGCGAGTTTGCTGACGGTAAGCTTCTTGGTATTCTGAAGACTCAGAATGGTTAAAGTAAGCTTGAATTAACGGGTCTTGTGGTAAGGGTGCTGGACGTTGATTGTAGGATTGGACTCGTTGACAACCAGGGAGGGAGAATATCAGTAAAAAGATATATAAAAAATATCTTTGTCTAGAGATAAGTTGCACTGTAATCTGTTAAAAGTGAATTGGGAGTGGATATATTTATCATTCCCAAAATTTTGTGGTCTGAATTAAGTAGAGAAATAAGTTTCCAAGTCAAGGAAAAATTCACTGTTAGATGTAAAATTACAGATATTTTTTTCAGGATTTGTCCACAAAAACTGTATATCCTGACAAATCCGCAGTTTATCACCAACGTGTGTTCTCACCATTATCGGTTATATGCAAATTTATCTAGATTACAGCGCCACTACTCCGACTCGAAAAGAAGCGATCGCAGTTATGCAAACAGTCCTCACTCAACAGTGGGGCAATCCTTCCAGTTTACATGAGTGGGGACAACGAGCAGCAACGGTTGTAGAACAAGCCAGAGTCCAAGTTGCTGGTTTAATTAACGCCGCTACCCCTGAATCGATCGTTTTTACTTCTGGTGGCACTGAGGCAAATAATCTAGCAATTATGGGTGTAGCTCGGTTATATGCTGTACCTCAACATCTAATTATCTCCAGTGTTGAGCATTCCGCAATTTCTGAAACAGTGCGGTTGCTAGAAATGTGGGGTTGGGAAGTTACGCGCTTATCTGTAGATATTAAAGGCAGAGTCAATCCCTTAGATTTAAAGGCGGCGTTGCGACATAACACAGCCTTAGTTTCTATAATTTACGGTCAAAGTGAAGTTGGGACTGTGCAACCGATCGCAGAACTGGGTAAGATAGTGCGATGCCTGCGGCGGGCGGAGCCATCGCATGGTGCTTTGTTCCATACAGATGCGGTGCAAGCTGCGGGACGCTTACCCATAGATGTGCAACAACTACCTGTAGACTTAGTTAGCCTTTCCAGTCATAAAATATATGGGCCGCAAGGTGTAGGGGCGCTGTATGTGCGTCCTGGTGTAGAGTTGATGCCCTTACTGGGTGGTGGTGGACAGGAAATGGGACTGCGTTCTGGTACGCAAGCAGTACCGATAATTGCCGGATTTGGTGTAGCAGCAGAATTAGCAGCCGAAGAATTAGCTACAGAAACACCACGATTAATTGAGTTACGCGATCGCGCTTTTGCCCAATTAGCTGAGATTCCTGGTTTAATTCCTACAGGGGATGTTTGCGATCGTTTACCTCACCATGTCAGTATGTGCCTAGAATACGCCGACGGGGAAAAACTTAGCGGTAAAGCCTTGGTGCGACAGCTAAACCTTGCTGGCATCGGTATCAGTGCTGGTGCTGCTTGTCACAGTGGTAAACTTAGCCCTAGCCCGATATTGTTAGCGATGGGTTATTCAGAAAAAGCTGCCTTGGGGGGAATTCGTATAACTTTGGGGCGTGATACGACTGAAGCTGATATAGATTGGACGGTAATGGTATTGAAGCAAGTTTTGCAAAGGTTAACACCAGTTTTTAGTGGGCAACCTAAGTATATTTAAAAAATCAAATAGGAGTCATATAACAGCGAGCCAACTGTTGCTGCGATCGCCTCAGAACAAATTCTGTTTTTATCGCAATCTGATTTGATTTGTGAGAATTTTAAGCCGCAGATATCCGATTTATCAAAGAGGTCGGATATCTTGTTTTTCAGGAATGATTCAGGATTGCTAGAGTTGCCTAGCAACGATGTCAAACTGGTAGCGCCTCGGTCTGATTAGTAATTGTATGAGTAACAGGATTATTGTCAATGAATTGTCTAATTGCCTCTTTTACTTGAGGCCCTTCACCATATACTCTAGACTCAAAAATTAGACCATAGTCAATGAAAGCTTGAGCTGTAGCAATCAAAGTGGTAATATTTTTATCTGTGGAATCATCCATCTCTTCATTCACACGCATATCCTTCTCATAATTCTTGTATTCTTTGGGGTTTGTATTTACAGCTTTAACTAAATACTTATTTTTTCTTTCCTCTTTTTTTTCTATGAGAGTACGAGTCATTTTATAATTTTCATTTGCTGAGATTTGGTATCTCTCATTCAAATCAAAATCCAATCGGAGATAGTGCCCTAACTCAAAACCTCCAAGGATATTTTGACAAATCGTAGCATTGATTTCACCTGTTGGCTCCATGAATACATCCACAAGCCGTTCTACCCAGCTTAATTTGTGCCATTTTTTTATTTTTTCATATTCAAATGGGTTCGCGCTTCTACCCGTACCGATAGAAAGTACAGAAATATCCTCTAGCTTGAGATTCTCTAAATTATGTTTTTTCTTATCTTCTGGCGATAGTTTACGAGAACGACTCACTTTTAAAGCATGACTAATTGCTGCCAAGGATGGATTATTAGCACAAACTCCACCATCAATGTGAGGGAATGACCATTTACCAAATACCTGTTCGTTAGATGCTGTTAACTCGCGTGGAGGGAAAAAAGTTGGCGCTGATGCCGAACTAATACATATATCTTTGAGTGGAAGTCCATCGTACCACTGAGCGCCCAAATCAGGATGTAAATTGGTGAAAAAAGTTGTGTTGCGATAACGCATATCATAGGCGAGAATCAACAATATGGTATTGGTAATTTCGCCAATTTTAGTTTCACCCAAAGCAGAATCATCTTTAAGCGCATTCTCTAATCCATCATGAGAATATTTGGGTGAAAATATATCTCTGACAAATCGCCAAGGTTTTTCAAAATTCCTTGGCTGCGGAAAGATATCCTTGGCTTTTGTTTGATATAGTTCCAGCAGTTTAGTGGTATTTAAGCCTTTCGCCAGTCCCGCAGCAATAATTGAACCAGTAGAAGTACCAGTAATCATGTCAAAGTATTGGTGTAATTCTAAGCCGTAAGTTGCTTGGATTCGACTTTCAACCTCTTTGAGCATTTGTACTGAAACTACACCACGAATTCCACCACCATCTAAACTGAGAATTTTGAATGTCATAACCTACTCCTAACAAGACAACCATTAAAACAATGGTTATATGGTTCCCAGTTATTGGTGAAAAATTTCACGGTGTGTCAGAAAAGAGAAGCAAGTGTCCGTAGCAATACTTTTCGGTTAAAGGGGAAAGGGGAAAGGGAAAAGGTTTAAATTTACCTTTCTCCCAAACCAAAAAAGAGATTGTTGGGTTTATCCGAAAAGTATTGTGTCCGTAGAGTTTACGCTTTTACCACAATGATTTTGCCTTTCTACAAAAAATTCATACATATAATCAGCAACACCACCAAAAGGGTTAAAGGAGTTTATCACTTAAGCACTGTACAACTAACCATGATGTAAATTATGAGAATTGATCATTTCGGGCGTTTCACATAACCCTAATTTACTTACATATTTGCGTAGGCGTAGCCCTTCTCCTATCGGAGACGCTGCGCTCAGGAACCACCCGTCGTAGACATCGCATCCTGTAATATCAATCAAAATAACTTTAAGAGCAGCATCATGAGTATTATCGTCTTCGGCAGCATCAATATAGACTTGGTAGCAACAACACCCCGGTTGCCAGTTGCAGGAGAAACGTTACTAGGAGAAGATTTTTTTAAAGTTTCGGGAGGGAAAGGAGCCAATCAAGCCGTAGCATTGGCAAAATTGGGCATTCCTACCCAGATAGTGGGGCGTGTAGGCGCAGACGATTTTGGTACGGAACTTGTTAACAATTTGCAAGCATCTGGTGTGCAGACTGATAACATTTTTGTAGATAAAACTGTAAGTTCTGGAGTCGCTATTATCACCGTGAGTCATACTGGTGAAAATCAAATCGTCGTCATTCCTGGTGCAAATGGGCGCGTCAATCAAGAAGATATAGAGCGATTATCCCACTTATTACCAGAAGCTACAGCACTACTTTTACAACTAGAAATTCCGATTACTGCCGTGATTGCTGCTGCTAAAGCCGCAAAAGGTGCAAACATAAAAGTGATTTTTGACCCCGCACCCGCACAATCTAATTTACCAGATGAATTGTATCCATTGGTAGACATTATTACACCGAATGAAGTTGAAGCAGCGCAATTGGTGGGTTTTCCTGTGAATGGTGAGGAACAAGCCGCTAAAGCAGCTGCGGTTTTATTGCAACGGGGTGTGAAATGTGCGATCGTCAAACTAGGTGCTAAGGGTGTTTTTTGTGCTACTGCTGAAGAAAAGTTTTTTGTACCTGCGTTTTCAGTTCATGCAGTTGACACAGTAGCCGCAGGCGATGCTTTTAATGGTGGTTTAGCGGCGGCACTTTTTGAAGGACTTTCCTTACATCAAGCAGTTGTCTGGGGTGCAGCAGCAGGTGCTTTGACAGCGACAAAACCAGGCGCACAAACTTCGCTACCGGATAGGTTTACATTTGATGCATTTCTTCAGGAAAGGGGAATGGATAGTGGCTTGCAAGGGTAGGTATTTAAAAAAGTATAGAATCAACAAATAAAATGCTTATCTGATAGGGATTGGCAGAAATATTCAGTACAGAGCTTCTGAACGATGTAGGGTGTATAGCAGGAGAAATGCAGATAGTAAAAGTGAGGAATTAAGTATGGCACTATATCTAGACTCAGCGATCGCATCGGAAGCTGAAGTTGTTAAGCTTTGGGGATGGGTAAAAGGTATTACAACAAATCCCACGCTGTTATCTCAAAGCGATACTCCACCAGAAACCACGCTCAAAAAATTGGTTTCCTTGACAAATGGCCCGTTATATTATCAACTTATGGCATCTGATAAAGCTGGGATGCTAGCTGAAGGTAGAAAAGCTTTCGAGATTATTGGTTCACAAACAATTTTGAAGATTCCCGCAACACCGTTAGGGTTTGAAGTGGTAGCGAGTCTATCACCAGAAATTACCTGTTCAGTGACAGCGATTTATAGTGCAGCACAGGCAGCAGTAGCAAGAGAAGCAGGAGCTAAAATTGCCATAGCTTATGTAAATCGAGCTACTCGATTGTTAGGTGATGGTATTGCTTTGGTGAGGGATATGGCTAGCGTACTCAAAGGCAGTGATATGGAAATCTTGGCAGCTAGTATCAAATCTCCTGAAGAAGCAGCCGCATCGTTACAAGCCGGGGCGGATCATTTAACTTTACCATTGGCAATGTTGCAGGCGATCGCAACTCATGAATTCTCCCAAAAAACTGTTGAAGAATTCGCTAAAGGAGGCATCGGTTTAACTAATGCGTAATATTTCGGCTCCTTTCGACTTCGCTCAAGGCAAGACGCTCAATACAAGTTCGTAATTTGGATGTGTTCAATAAGTGAATTTAGCTAAACTATAAAAATCAAATTTACTCAACATTTCCAAAAAGGTGAATACCGCAGGTACTTGCAGAGCATTAGATAAAGTTGCAGTTGCAATGACTCTTTCAAGCGGTGCAGGTAAACTGTATACCTGCACCTTTGGTGGAATGGGTACAGCTGCTAAACGAGGCATAATAGCTGCTCTCAGTCCTTGATTCACCATACTAACGACTGTGGAATCTTCTTGAATGTCGGTAGCAGTATGGATTGGAATTGCCAAAGTTTTCAGGTGGTTGTGAAGAATGCGTCCACAGGGTGTACAAGGAAGCAAAACCGGCGGATAGGCTGCTATGTCTTCCCAAGTAATTTGCGAACTGCTAATTTTGCTATCTGGTGGTAGTAAAGCTACATACTCATCCCGAAAAATTTCCCAGGTTTCAAATTCTTCACCAGTTGGCAGACAGGTAATACCAATATCGGCACGTCCATCATGCAAACACTGCTCTACATCTGTGAAAGCAGCACACTCTATGATTGTGACAGCAATTTCTGGGAATTGATTGTGAAATTGAGCGATCGCTTTCGGTAATAAATGAGTAGCAACGCTCCGAAAAGCCGCAATTCGCACATGACCACCATGTAAACCTTTATGCAAGTTTGCTTCGTGTTGCATCATTTTTAAATGCTGCATTGCTTGACGCGCATGATACAAAATGCGCTCTCCAGCAGGTGTAAGTACAGCACCGTGACGACCTCTCGCAAATAATGGTACACCTAATTCTTCTTCTAGGGTGGCGATCGCATGACTAATTGCAGGCTGGGAAAGCTGCAATTCTAAGGCTGCCTCACTAAAATTACCACAATCTGCGACTGCAACTATGGCTCGGAGTTGGGAGAGTTTCATAGGCAATTGATGAGAACAAGGGTATACACATCCTGACTTCATTGTGGCAAAAAGGTTGTATTAGTGATTTTTCATATCTATAAATCCCATTTATAGAACCTATACAAGCCATGATTTGATTCCTAACTGAGATGTTGTTACTGTTTTATTTACTGAGCAACTTTCAGGAATAATTTTATGAACAATAACATTAGATGTCTATCAACAGAAGATATAGAAATAAATTGTAGTCCGTCATTCCAGAAAAAAATCCATTCAAACTTATGGAAATCTCTGCATCTGATTTGGGAAAATTTTGTCAAAAAACTGCTAGCCGATCCTAATGAATTACAAGTTTGGCAAAAGGTTGACCGCCACGGTAATATCTATTGGCAAGCTTACGACCCGGCAACCGGAAAATCTTTTTCTTCTGGTTCCGAAACTGATGTGTTTATGTGGATTGAACAACTTTATCGGTATTAAAAACATGACACAACTTACTTTGGTAATCGGCAACAAAAATTATTCATCTTGGTCACTTCGTCCTTGGTTAGCGATGAAGCAATTCGGTTTGGAATTCAATGAGATTCGGATTCCTCTCTATAACGACCCAGATTTTTCAGCAAAGGTTCGGCAATATTCATCATCAGGAAAAGTACCTGTGTTATTGCACGATACGCAAACAGTGTGGGATTCTCTTGCTATTTGTGAATATCTAGCTGAAACTTTTCCAACCCTGCAATGGTGGCCAGAGGATAAGGCTGCAAGAGCATTAGCTCGTTCTGTCAGTGCAGAAATGCACTCAGGATTTCAAAACTTGCGTCAGAATATGCCGATGAACTGCCGTACTAAATATCCTGGTAAAGGTTTAGAACCTGGCGTACAACAAGACATTGACCGTATTACTAGCATCTGGCAAGAATCACGTCAAAAATTTAGGAATGTTGGCAATTTTTTGTTTGGCAATTTCACAATTGCTGATGCATTTTTTGCTCCAGTTGTCCTGCGATTTATTGCCTATGATGTGCAGTTAGATACTATTTCTAGAGATTATGCGGAGTCAGTTTTGGCACTTGCAGCAATGCAAGAGTGGATAAATGCAGCAAAGAATGAGACAGAAGTTATTCCCCAATATGAGTTTTAGTGAAATAGCAAATATGGAGAACATAAAGGGCAGAAATATTCTAATTAGAGATGCAAACCAAACGGATATTCCTGCCATTATGGAATTGATTTACTTGAAAGCCGAATTTGATGGTTGTCCTGAATCTGTAGAAGCAACTCCTCAAAAACTAGAAATTGATTTATTTGGAGAAACGCCTCTTGCTTTTGTTCTTTTGGCTGAGGTTAATGGCGATACTATTGGGTTGGCAACTTATCACTTTATCTATTCAACTTTTTTAGCAAAACCGGGAATTTGGCTTGATGATTTATATGTCAAAGCTGAATATCGAAGCCACCGAGTTGGTGAAGCACTCATGCTACGCTTGCGCCAGATTGCCAAAGAAAATGGTTGTGGCAGAATCGATTGGACTGTAGCTGTGTCTAACGAGCGTGGAATCAATTTTTATGAAAGAATAGGTGCAAAGATTATGAATAAAGTAAAAGTATGTCGTTTAGCAGGGTAAGAGCATCTCAATCAGGCTTGACATAAGGAATCAGAAGAATCTAATGCATTAGTGAAGTTATTGACAAAGATAACTCTAGCTAGATGGCTAAGTAAATTGCACTTTATCAAGTTTTTTTAGAGCAAAGAATAATGAACTAATATGTAATGTTTGCAGTAATATACCATTTTCAATACCTTCAATTACCTTTTCTAGGGGTAATAAAACTACATCAATTTGTTCTGTTACGTCTAACTTTAAATCAGCTACACATTCCACATCTATTGCTAAAAAGCAATGAATTAGATTATTGTGAGTTGCTGAATTCGGTGAGAGTATAGCCGTTTCAATAAAATTATTGCTTGTATATCCTGATTCTTCTAATAACTCACGTTTTGCCGCTTCCAATGGTGAAGTATCTTCTACTTCCATAGAACCACCAGGTAATTCTAAAACTGTTTTGTTAATGCCATAACGATATTGCTTTACTAATACAATTTCTTGATTTTTTGTTAAAGCTACAACATTTACCCATGTTGGATATTCCAGAACATAATAGGGATCAACTATTGTTCCATTAGGCATTTGGCAAGTATCAGAGCGTACTGAAATCCATTTGTCTTTTACTATATGTCTAGATTTTAATACAATCCAATCAAATGAATTTCCCATATTTAAACCTCTATTTCTCTGCTTTTTACAGTAATTATTTCTAGTAATTTTAGATTTGGTAAAGCTAGTACTATAGCCATTGGATGCTCAAGTTGCTGCCAGAAATGAAATGGTTGTTTGCCAGTAAAAGCAGCAATAAACAGCGTCATAACAGTGCCGTGCGACACAATCATTACATCACCAGTTGGAGTTTTAGCAATAATATTTTCTACAGCTTGCTGGAAGCGTTGATGAGCTTGCGTTGCTGTTTCCAATCCCATCACCAATTCATCTGGTTTAGTGAAAAAAGCAGTCAGGGTTTCAATAAACTTTTTTTCTTCTATAAAACTAAGATTACTACGGTTATGTTCATTTAATCCTGCAAAAACTTCAACTGATTGATTAAATTTCTGGGCAATAATTTGGGCAGTTTCTATAGCTTTTGGCTCATTGCTAGCAGTTATAGTACTTGGTTGGAAATTTGCTAACCTTTGCGCTAACAACTCTGAGCGTTCTCGTCCTTCTGCTGATAATGGCCAGTCTCTAGCAGGCAATTTTGCTATTTTCTCTGGAAGCGAATGTCTAACCAGAATTAATTTTTGCACACTATTTTTATTGAAAGTCGCATTCATAAATAATTCATTGGATGCGCGTTGCTAAAATTACTGCATTTTTTGCTGTCACGCGGATTTCTGTGGCGGCAATCTGAGGATCTTTGAGCCAAAATTCCCTGATTGGATCTGTACGTCCGTGCCATTCTGGTGGCCAGTATTCTTCGGGTGTGAGATCGTCTAGTAAGATGAAGCCTCCAGGTTTGAGTGCTGTGATTAATGTCTGAGGTTCTGTAAGTTTTGCCTTTCCGCCATCGGCAAATAACAAATCAAAGGGAGCGTAGGTGAGCAAGTCGCGCCAGTCGCCTTGAAGTGCGCGGACATTAGACTTATCAGTAAATAGCTGTTGCACAACTTTGGCACGATCGCGATCGCTTTCAATAGTAATGAATGTACTATTTGGGTGTAATGCGCTCACAATCCACGCTGCACCAACCCCACACCCGCTACCAATCTCGCCAATTTGACCCTGTGTGATGTGGCTGGTGAGGACATGCAACAGGCGACCAACTTCTGGAAGTGAGGATTGGGTAAACTCAAGTTGTGCAGCTAGAGATTCGGCCTGCTGCACTAATGATGGACTAGAGGCGACGGGATAAGTTGTCATGCCTACTCCTTCACCAAAACTTCTCGCAACACAACTGCTAAATCTTGCAATGCACGTTCACCATCTCCCACAAACGTTGAACCATGCATTGTCGCCAGTGTACGCGGCTTGAGAGCTGCTAATTCCTGGAGAATGCGATCGCTATGTGTTGTATATGGTATGTAATTGGGAAAAGGACTGGCTTCATAATTGACAATTGTTTTACGGAATCGTTCAATCACATCAGACTCAGTTATTGCTTCCACATCTCCAAACTGGTGGAAAAGGTCTGAGCAAAACAAGGTTTTATGACTAGTTTCCAAGAATAATCCTGCATCCCATCCGTGAGGAACTTGTGGTGTATGGTGAAACTGAAAACTATATTTACCAGTGTTTAAAACTTCAGCGTGTTGCATAATTTTGGATGGACGAATTGCAAAATCATCTACACTCACAAAGGCTGCTATGGGGCTACAAACTGTCTGAGCATTTGGCGCAATGGACAGCCATTCATTTAGCGATCCACATTCATCAGCTTCAAAATGGCTAAAGCTAATCCAGCGAATTTGTGATGGGTCAATAATCTTTGCCACTGCATCATGTACTAGTGGAAACATCCCCTTTAGACCCGTATGAAATAATAATGGTTCTTCATCCTTCACTAAAAACTGGATGAATTGCATATCTATTTTTGGGTCATAGGTTGAGATGCGATAGATATCTGGGGCAATTTCGGTAATGCTAGTCATAGTTTTAAAATTCACACTGGCAATAATGAAACATGGGCTGAAACTACCTTCCAGCCTTCGGTAAACCTGTACCAAGTCTGGCTTTGTCGCCCGAAACGCTCTACACCATTGATAATCCGGCGAAATTCTAATGTCACTGTTGCGGCATCTTTCCCAAAGGTGACAACCTTGAGATTCGAGATTTCTCGTTCTATTTTTGGGCTTGGCCGATTCTGGCGAAAGTTACGAATCTCATCGCTACCATAGAGGTTTTCTGTGATTCCAAAGCGCACGACTTCAACCGCATCCCAAAACAAGCTATCCATCACCTCCAAATTGTTATTAGAAAGGGCTTCTTCATATTTGAGGTACAAATCGGTTACTTCAGCTACAACAGTAGGGTCATTTATAGTA
Source organism: Nostoc sp. DedQUE09 (assembly GCF_034530915.1). Taxonomy (NCBI): domain Bacteria; kingdom Bacillati; phylum Cyanobacteriota; class Cyanophyceae; order Nostocales; family Nostocaceae; genus Nostoc; species Nostoc sp. DedQUE09. The sequence continues at coordinate 18,393 of NZ_JAVRCE010000053.1, read as the reverse complement.
GTCATTGTTGTTACCAATTTTTGATGTTATGGCTGATTATGCACTCTTTTAAATCGTCAGAGCTATTTTTCTTTTAAGCTCCTTCAGTACGTATATTTAAACGAACCAGATCGCGGAAGGTGGAGATTTGTTGCATAAAGAAGATTGAGCCTGCAATACAAATACTTGCACCAAAAATGACAGTATTGCTACTACCAATTTTGCTTGCTAGTGCGCCAGCTATTAAGTTACCTATAGGTACTGCGCCTGTAGATGCCATAACGTAAAGACCGGTAATTTGTCCGCGATTTTCATCACTTACCAACAACTGAAGCAAAGTGCGTCCGGCAATTATTTGCAAAATAAAGCCGAAACCAGCTGCTAATAATGAAAGCAGTGAAAGCCAGAACACATGGGATAGGGCAAAGACAATTAAGCTTACTCCCATAAAACCTATACCCAATGCTAGAACTTTACCCGACTCTAGTACATTGCTATGCTTCGTTAAATAGATACCACCTGCTAAGGTTCCCAAACTGGAAGCTGTCATCAAGAAGCCGAAGGTGTTAGGGCCACCTTGCAAAATCTCCTTGGCAAAAATCGGCCCCAAAGCTAAATAAAATCCCCACACGCAGCAAACTAAAGCCGAACCAATTAAGACTGAGCGAATTGGCAAAAACCCAAAGGCATATTTAAAACTAGTTTTTAATTCTTCTAAAGGTTTGCGTTTGGGAATGACGGCTTTTCTGGATGTCAACCGTATTGCTAGGAGGGCAATAATTACAGCGATGTAACTAATGCTATCAATCAGGAAACATAGCCCCGATCCCAGCGCCACAATTAATAAACCTGCGATCGCAGGCCCCAACATACTCGTCACACTCACTAGGGAAGAGTACAAAGCAAAAGCATTACCAAGATTTTCCTTACCAACTGTTTCGGGAAGAAATGCCTGCCGAGTCGGAATATCGAAAGCGTTAATAACCCCTTGCAGTACACCAAGAATTGCAATGTACTCAATATTAATCGTACCACTTAGAGCTAGCCACGTTAGAGCTAAAGACTGAAGCATTCCCAAAATCTGGGCAACTAGTAGAATTTGATGACGATTCCAGCGATCGGCAATGATTCCACCCAGAGGAATCAACATAAGTGTGGGAATTTGGCTGGCAAAGCCCACTAGACCTAGTAACCAAGCGGAATCGGTGAGGCGATATACTAACCAACTAGTAGCCACTTGAGTCATTGACGTACCAATCAGAGAAATTGCCTGACCTGTGTAGTACAGGCGAAAATTTCTGGAACTAAAAGCACGGAGCATGACTTGTGATTTTTTTGATGCTTCCATACATCACTCCTGAGTTGTTCCCAGTTCTTAACCGTGAATAAAAAAGTAAGCAGTCATGCTGAAGGCAACAATCATGACAAATTTCCGAATTAAGTGGGGTTCAAGTTGACGAGCATAATGGGCACTTAAGTAACCACCAAGAGAGCCACCGACTGCCATCAAAATAGCTTGATGCCAAGCAATCACACCTGCAAAAAGAAATGGAACGATCGCAATACCATTGATACAACTCCCTAAAAATGTCTTGAAAGCATTCATTTTGTGAATACTTTTGATGCCTAAAAATGTTAGAGCTGCCAGCATTAAAATCCCTATACCTGCGCCGAAGAAACCGCCATAGATGGCGATCGCTAGTTGAGCCAATACCAAATTAAACAACGGTACAGATTCCGGTGAGGTGTTCTGGTTTCGACGCTGCAACCACTTTTTGAACGGTTCACCAAAGGTAAACACAACTGTTGCTAGCAGCAATAGATAGGGAATCAGCTTTTTAAAGACATCTGGCGATGTATACAACAAAGCTATGGAGCCAATCATGCCACCAAATAAACTGACGCCACATAAAAGTAAAAAATCTCGCCGCTCGATGCCCAAATCTTGACGGTATGCTCCAGCACTGGCTAGGGAAGCTACCCAAATTGCAGTATTATTGGTGGCATTAGCTGCGATCGGGGGTACACCAGTAAATATGAGAGTTGGAAAGGTGATAAAACTTCCACCACCCGCTACAGCATTTAAGCCGCCTGCAATGAAAGCGGTACTAAACAGAAGTAAGCTATGGAAAAGTGTTAAAGATGGTGGCATTATTTACAAATTATTAATTTGGGAATATCACTTGGAGAATGGGCAATCAAGTCAGCACCATGAGCTTTTAATTCCTCCTCAGTTCCATAGCCATAGGTAACACCAATTGAAGCGATCTGATTGTGCTTGGCTCCAATAATGTCATGTGAGCGATCGCCTACCATCACCACACTAGAGGGTAAAAGTTTTTCTGTTAATAAAATATGGTGAATTAAGTCACCTTTTATGCTCCGCGTTCCATCAAGTTCGCTACCATAAACACCATCAAAAAGCAATGTTAATCCAAAATGTTCAATAATTTGCGTAGCATAAATATATGGTTTAGAAGTAGCAACAAAAGTTTTATAACCAGCAAAACGAATGGCTTTCAGGACTTCTGAAATTTGAGGATAAAGGGAGTTTTCAAATAATCCAATTGTGGCAAAGCGACGACGATAAAGTAAAATAGCTTGTTCAATTACTTTGCTATCCAAGGTATTAAGTAATTGCGAAAAGCTATCTTTCAGTGGTGGGCCAATACACCAATGTAATTCATCAGCATCCGGTGGTTTGTAACCGAGTTCAGATAGCGCATACTGAATGCAACCAGTGATGCCAGGTTTAGGATCTGTCAAAGTCCCGTCTAAATCAAAAAGGACAGCGTCACAAAGCATATATTAATATCAAATTAGACCTAAGTGATTGATATGTAGTTTCATCAGCTTTTGCTTATCTGCGGATAAAAAAGTAAGAAGTAGCAGTAACACTGCACCTAACAGTCCACCAATCACGCTAACACCACCAAGGAGCCATGAGAGTTGTTGTGCCGGCAACTTGTCATGATAGGCAGCCACGCTGGCAATGTATCCAGTAGATGACGCTAGCGTACTTGTTGCATTGGCATTGATAGCTGGTAGACCAGTTAGTAAAAGTGCTGGAAAAATAATCAATCCACCTTTTCCTGCAACTGAATTTAATACCCCACTGAGCCAAGCACTGAAAAATAGAAAACAAGCCTGGATTAAATTCATACAAAATTGAGATTTTTATGATACAGAAGTTGGTGATTGAGCAATTATCTTTTGGATGATTTGTAGACGGTTATCTCGACGATTTTTGCTAGCAGCTTTGACTCTGTTGATGATTACTTCTGGTGCAGTTTCGGGTGAACCACTTTGAAAAGGCGGTTGAGGATTGTATTCTATTCCTAATTGAATCGATTGGGCGATCGCTTCTGTGAATAATTCCGCAGCTATGACTAGTCCAAAGTCAATTCCTGCTGTCACACCCCCACCTGTAATCCGATTGCGATCAATTACAACCCTTTGTTTTACTACCTCAACGCCCAATAATTCCAGCAAATCTAAGTATACCCAGTGAGTAGTGGCACGATACCCTTGGAGTAAACCAGCCGCCGCCAGTAGTAGAGAACCCGTGCAAACAGCTGTCACGTAGCGTGCTTGTTCTCCCTGAGTTTTCAGAAAATCGAGAAATTTGCTATCTTCCAGCTTGGCATCAATACCAGGCCCTCCCGGCACAAATAACACGTCTAAAGCTGGCGACTCAGTAAATGTCGTGTCAGGTAAAAAAGTGAGTCCGCGATCGCTTTGAATCGGTTCTAAAGTCTCCGCTAGCAGATATAATTGTGTGTCTGGTAGTTTGCTAAAAACCTCGTAGGGCCCAGTAAAATCTAACTGCGTCAGATTTGGGAATAGTACAATCCCGATAGATAGAGAAGAGGTTTGTTCTATAGTAGTCATTTTTAGTAATTCATAATGATTTATTTTGGGTTTCTGGTAAGAATAGATGCTTGAATAAAGCTTTCTCCACTTAGCAAAGCAATCCCTAATGTGACAACACCAATCCCTATACTCTGAATCAAGTTTAAAGTTTCGTTAATGGTTATCCATGCCACTAACGCTGTCAATGCTGGACTGCTAGAGCCGATTATGGAGGCGGTAGATGCGCCAACCATCCGAATTCCCACATTGTTTAAAGTGTGTCCGAGAAAGCTGACAAGACCCGAAAATATGCTACCAATCCATAAAGGTGTCCAGTCAAGTTGTCCGCTTTTAGCTGGCCAGAACACTAAGCTAATACCAGAGAGCAGTAAAGTACAGGCAAAACTGATCCAGGTAAAGGGAATTGGATGGAATTTTTCTAAACATTTTTGAGCAATTATGCAATAAAAGGCGTAAACGATCCCAGCGCCAAAACTAGCGAAAATGCCGATCGCAATGGTATGACTACTGTAGGTGGCAGAAGATTGGGGAATGGTGAGAGCGCTTCCCACCAGAATAATAGCCATTACTAGCCAACGGAACAATGTGGGGCGATCGCCAAAAAACCTCCAAGATAGCAGCGCTGTAAATACGGGATAGGTGAAGAAAAGGGTTAAGGCAATACCTGTGGGAATCAAGCCAATAGCAATGTAGAGTGAGGCGATATACACAAACATCAGCACCCCACAGCCAAGAGCTTGGATTAAAACATCCTTACCGTTGCGGGTAAACAAGTATCGGAGTTCTGTCCAAGCAGATGGATATAGCTTGAATGATAGAGATGCCATGAGTGGAACTACTAGCAGCATTCGCATGAACATCAGCAAGAAGGAATTCTGCAAATCCGGTTTAACGTATCCACCGAGTAAAAATAAACCTAGTACGAGATGTTCTGAAAACAAAACTCGGACAGTAACGTTGTGAAACGTCAAAACAAAGGAGGATAGTAGAACCGTTAAGATGCCCAACACAATAAAAAGTTTCCTTAGAGACGACTTGATTGTATTGTTAAAACCACTGGAATAACAAACCAGATGAAGTTTGAGGAAATCAAAGCCGTCGCTTCAAAAACGCTGCCAGTTGTTCAATAGACTTCTTGATATTGTGGGGAAAAGGGTAAGGGGTAAAGGGTAAAGGTATGGAATTTTCCCTTACCCTTTAACCTTTAACATGCACCCCAACATCAAGGCAAAAGTTACTTTTGCAAGATGTCTAATCAAAACTATGCCAAGGAACCGACGCCCACAGGTTCAGGAGCAGTCTTTGTGGTGAACTGGTTCACCGGACGGGGCAAACCAAGATTTTCACGCAAAGTACTACCTTCATACTCAGTACGAAATATTCCTCGGCGTTGCAATTCGGGAATTACCAAGTCCACGAATTCCTCTAAACCCCCAGGTAGCCAGGGCGGCATGATGTTAAATCCATCAGCCCCACCATTGACGAACCAATCTTCTAACTGATCGGCAATGTGTTCTGGTGTTCCGAGAATCGTTCGATGTCCCCGCGCTCCTGCAATCCACAAATACAGTTGCCGGATTGTTAAATTCTCTCTGCGGGCAAGATCGGTGATCAACTGCAAGCGGCTTTTGCCACCGTTGGTATCAGGCAGATCCGGCAACGGCCCATCTAGGGGATACTTAGACAAATCATGACCACCCACTAGCCCAGAAAGTAGCCCTAATCCAACCAAGGGATGAATCAACTCCTGAAGTTGCTCATATTTATCCTTAGCTTCCTGCTCAGTTTTACCAATTACGGGGAATACACCTGGCATAATTTTGAGATGGTCAGGGGAACGTCCGTATTTAGCCAATCTCCCCTTAACGCTAGCGTAGAAGGCTTGAGCTTCTGCCAATGTCTGTTGTGCAGTGAAAATCGCCTCTGCTGTTTGGGCAGCTAAATCCTGTCCAGCCTCAGAAGATCCAGCTTGTACGATTACTGGATATCCCTGCGGTGGACGCGCCACATTGAGCGGGCCGCGCACTGAGAAATATTTGCCCTTGTGGTGGGGAACATGCAACTTTTCTGCATCAAAGTAAATACCTGACTCCTTATCGTGGAGAAAAGCATCGTCTTCCCAACTGTCCCAAAGTTTGGTGACAACATCCACAAATTCTTTCGCCCGTTCATAGCGTAGCGAGTGTTCTAGGTGGTTTTCTTGGCTGAAATTCTGCGCTGCGGCTTCAGCAGAGGAGGTTACGAGATTCCATCCGGCACGACCACCGCTGAGATAATCTAGTGATGCAAACTTGCGGGCGAGATGATAAGGCTCATCATAAGTCGTTGATGATGTCGCCACCAACCCGATATTTTCTGTCACCGCAGACAGAGCCGATAATAAGGTTAAAGGTTCAAAGTGGACACTGAATTGTCCCGAACGGCTAAAAGCCTCAGTCCCTTGCCCTCTATCCCAGACGGCTAAACCATCTGCGAGGAAAAGCATATCAAATTTACCCCGTTCAGCCGTTTGTGCCAACCGCTTGTAATGTTGGAAGTTCAAACCTCCATCAGCCGGAGTGTTGGGATGCCGCCATGCTGCAACGTGATGGCCACTACCGGGTAAAAATGCTCCAAGTTTAAGTTGTTTTTTTGTACTCATATTTTTATTTGCGAGGGCGTACTTATGCTTTTTTCGTTCTCCAGTTTGGAACAAGAAAATGTTAGTTATTAAGACTCTGGTCTTGTTGCTTGGATGGAGGGTAGTTTAGAGAATTCATCGTACCAATGGGCAAGTTTTGGATATTTTTGCCGCCATTGCAGATCGGGAAGGCGGATTTCTAGTCCAAGTGCAGAGGCGAGGGTTATATGAGCAAGTTTTGGAGTTTGGTCGAGTTTATCTGATATCTTCTCGAAGTAGCCCAAAATTCTCAACGCTCGCTCACGCTCAAACTCGATCGCCCCAGGAGACTGTTCGCTGTGGGGACGCCTTAACTCCCGTACCCAGACAGCAATGCCATCTATGAACCCACCAGTCATACCTTCAAGTTGCTGTAAAAAGCCATTAGAAATGTTAGCAACTAGTTTAATTTCAGGATTTAAGTGATTCAGATAGACGCAAATTATACGTGTTTCACTCAAGATAAATCCGTCGTCAGTCGCTAGGGTTGGTACTTTACCTGTAGGGTTGTAATTCAGTAGGTCGCTGTTCGGATCTCGTGCAATGACTTTTTGCGTTTCGATGCGATCGCACAGATTCAATTCTATTATTGCTACCCGTGCAATGCGTGCATAAGGTGAGTTAGGTGTATAGAAGAGTTTCATAAAAAAGCGCGATCGTCATTAGTCAGCAGAAGGTTAAGCCAGTAAAGGGCAGGGGACAGGGAAATGAAGCTCAAAGCCTCATTAATGAAGTTCAAAGACTCATTAATGAAGCTCAAAGCCTCATTAATGAAGCTCAAAGACTCATTAATGAAGCTCAAAGACTCATTAACGAGTATCAAAGGCTCATTAATGAAGCTCAAAGACTCATTAATGGAGTTCAAAGCCTCATTAATGGAGTTCAAAGACTCATTAATGAAGCTCAAAGCCTCATTCACGAATATTAAACACTCGTTCACAAGTATCAAAGACTGATCTCTCTGTTATTCCCCATGCCCAATGCCCACTTGCCCTGAGCGAAGCCGAAGGGATGCCCAAGTACTACGCAGTCACCGCCTGACGACGGTTGTACTCAGAAGCATCTCCTTTGATAGCCTCACTTTGTTTACCATCGATGCCAACTGGGAGATCGCCGACAATTGTCACTCGTTGAACGTGGCGGGGCTGGTCGCCGTAATCTGCGATCGCATAATGTTGAGTAGCCCGATTATCCCAAAAAGCAACATCACCAACTTGCCAACGCCACCGGACTGTGTTTTCAGGACGTGTTACATACGCTTGCAACAGCCGGAGAATATCATCTGATTCAGTTGTTGATAAGCCACGGAACTGGCGCACAAATCCGCCGATGAATAGCCCACGCTCTCCAGATTCGGGATGGACGCGTACAACTGGGTGCAGAGTCTCGTACACAGTCGAGGTGAAGACAGCCCGGTAAGCCTTGGCATCTTCAGGTAAGTCAAATGCAGTTGCATAGTCGTATTTGTTGCTATGTACTGCCCAAAGTTGGTCTGCGAGATTACGCAGATGAATAGGTAAATCTTGGTATGCAGTCACCGAGTTTGCCCAGATTGTATCGCCACCAGTTGGGGGAATATCAAGCGCTCGTAAGATAGAACCGAGAGGTGGACGGTCTACAAATGTCACATCGGTATGCCAGCTATTGGCGCGGGAAGTGGTACGACCATAATTCAGGTCTAAGACTTCTGGGTTTTCTGGCAGCGATGGTACAGTTGGGTGGGCTGTAGTGACTTCACCAAAACGACGAGCAAAGGCGACCTGTCCATCAGCATCAAGCTGTTGCTGACCACGGAAAAATATCACTTTGTATTTGACTAAAGTCTTGCGAATATCGCTGATGATGTCATCGCTGAGATTAGAACTCAGATTAACACCAATAATTTCAGCACCGATACGTCCTGCAACTGGTTTGATATCAAAGTATTGAGAACCCATGTTTTTGATCTCCAAGAAGTTTATGTTTTTACAAAATGTAGAGACGCGATTCATCAGACGCGATGAATCGCGTCTGCTAAACACCAGGGGTAGATCCGCCATCAACGATAATCTCTGTTCCTGTAATCGATGCAGCAAGATCGGACACCAAAAATAGCGCCAGCGCGGCAATTTCTTCTGGCTGGGCGATTCTTTTTAAAGGAATACTTTGGATATTTTGTGCCTTCACTTGCTCAACAGTGATGCCTTGCGCTTGGGCGTTTTGCCGCGCTAAAGTCTCGGCACGCTCTGTAGCTGTAGCACCAGGAGAGATAGCGTTAATGCGAATGTTGTACTCGGCTAGCTCTTTAGAAATGCCCTTTGTGAAATTCAGCAAAGCAGCATTACTTGTACCGCCAGCTAGGAAGTTCGGACGAGGTGTCCGTCCTGCACCGCCGACTATATTGACAATCCGCCCATCACCGCGACTTTTTTGATGGGGAACGACGGCTCTAACTAAGCGGATATAGCCCAATAATTTTAAGTTCCAAGCATCCAAAAATAAATCATCAGTGGATTCTAGGAAAGACCCAGCACGGGCTGAACCTGCATTATTAATCAAAATATCAATCTGATTAAATTGGGACAATGTTGTGGAGACAACTTTCTCAACATCCTCTGCTTTAGTTAGATCGGCGCTGATGGCAATAACTTTAGCGCCAGAAGTTGGTAAAGACTGGATGTCAGCTATTGCATTTTCTAGTCTTTCTTGATTGCGGGCTGCGATCGCAACATTCACACCCTCACTATAAAGTGCTTTGGCAGTAGCTAAACCAATGCCCGCACTTCCTCCTGTAACGATCGCACTTTTACCTGATAGTTTTAGTTCTAAACTCATACAAACTTACCCTCAAAAATCTAAGTAATTTAATTGCGAACCAATAATATTGCTGATTGAGAGCCTGTATTGTGGATATCCAATATGACTCGGCTTTCCTCAGATGTACAACCTAGAAGTATCTTGATTTCTGTATCTCGCTTTTCCAGATCAACACTACAAATGACGGCAGTTACTGTTTGATTAGACAAACTACCTATCCAGACATCAATATCGGCTCCATCTCCAGAGTGAGTATTTTCCAAGTATCCATAGTCCAACGGATAAACAAAGGATGGATAACGTGGATGTGATGTCCCTTTTGGGCGATCTATCTTGAGATTACTAAGGGCTACAAGCCGATCTAGTTTGAACCAGAAATCAGTACTATCTCTCATCCCATCTGCGATCGCTCAATTTGAAATGTGCAACACAGCTTTGCCAGGAAAACGCCTATCGAGTAGTTGTTGGGCCACATCAGCTATTTGTGTCCAAGAAGCTTCTAAATCAATGTGAGGATGCAACTGGCCTGCTTCTACTAGACTCAAAAGCCTTTTTAGACCGACTGCTGCTGATTCAAATCTCAATTCATCGAACAGACGTAAACCATACAGGCTGACGCTACCAGTCCCAAAAAATTGAGCCGCGTTGAATGTCACTTCAGCTCCCCCTGATACTCCATACAGCACAGTTTTCCCATCCTGTGCCAGTAAGCCAAGAGCTACCCCCAAAGTCTTGCCACCTACTGACTCTACAATTAGATCGTAGGGACCATACTCGCTGGCGGGTGATAAGTCTTCGCCAATCACCACCGATTGCGCCCCTGCGTCTCTAACTAGAGTTTCATAACCAGCTTGACGAATATGTGCCACGACTTGCGCTCCTGACAGTTGCGCCAATTGGATAGCGAAGTAACCAACGCCTCCTGATGCGCCTGTAACCAGAACTGAGCGACCCAAAAGTGAACCACCTTTTAACACCGCATGGTATGCAGTTAAACCTGCTACAGGCAGTGTGGCGGCTTGAGCAAAAGATACCGATGACGGCACTACTGCTAAGGCGTCAGTAGGAACAGACACGAGTTCTGCCCAAGCGCCGACGCGGCGCAAACCAACTACACGCGCTCCTTGGGGAGGCCCCGAACCATCGGCGGCGGCGATTTCCACTACACCTGCCAAATCCCAACCAGGCTGCCAACCAGCCTCAGCAGTGGTTGAACGTTTTATCTCTCCCCGATTGAGGGAGATTGCTGCTACCCGCACTAGAGCTTCATCTGGGGCAGGCTTTGGTGCAGTCACTTCACTCAGTGCCAAACGCCCCGGCACATTGGGATCAACAATCACAGCACGTATTTTGCTCATAAGGTTGCCCTGGCTTAGAGATTAATTTCTAGTTCGTTGGTTCGCAATCTTATACCTGCAATAAATAATCTCGATAGATTAGCTATTTATTCTTAACTTCAAATCCTTGCAACTAGGTTAACGAAAATCGCAAACAACGGCATCTTGATAAATTTACAGTATTTTATGGTTTGTAAAAAGAAAACTATCACACACAGCCAGAAGAATCAAGCACCTTGTGAATAAATTCGCCGTTGACACTTCTTGCACTGTAATCAAACCAAGTGGCTTCCGTATCGTTCGGCGTTCTTTTTATAATTTCTCAATTTGACTCCAAACAGTGTAAACACGAAAATTATTAACCGATTTGCGTTATGGTGTTTTCGCCTCTATTTTTGAGTTTGAACCTCTACCTTTGCAGTTGATTCATCTCCACTTTGAGAAACTTTTTCTGGGCCGCACTGTACCGGAGTTACTCCTGTACCTTGAGTGAGTCCGTGTTTCGTTGTGGTGTCGTAGGCGTTGTTATCAGTATTCGCTTGAGCGTAAGTATCGTTAAAAATTTTGTCAGATGCTGAGGTTGTTTTGCCAAGAAGCTTTTTGTGTAAATCTTTAAAAGCCTTCTCGTCAATACTAATGTGCCCATTCTCGTGTGTATCAAGAGCGCTATAAAACCTTGCCCATTCTTTTTTAACAGGTTCGCACTGTTGGTCGAGTTCCGTCCAGACGGGCATTGCCTTAGTTTCTGTTACTAAGACATCTGCTTCGTAGACAATTTCATCAGATTTATCTTCTGCTTGGTAAGTTTTGACATCTTTTTCGGGGGCACAAGTAACACTCCCTGCTTCGCCTTTTCCTTGTGATGTTAAGTTTGTAATTGCTTCGGTAATATTTTTTCCCGAAGCAGTAATTGTGGCATTCTTTTTGTCAATTTTAGTTGTCCCTTTTTTGGGCGGCATACCACTAGATGTCTGTTCAACAGGGGCTGGTGCTGTAGATGTATCGCTTTGTTTCTGCACTTTGCCTGTCTGCTGTACCACATGGGTTAACTCATGGGCTGTCAACTCGTTATTACCAGGTGATTTCTCGGCGCTAAAGTAAACATCACTACCATGAGTAAAGGCTTGCGCTCTCAACGACTTACTCATCTGCGTAGCATTGGAGTCAGTATGTACTCGCACATCGTCGAATTTACTACCAAAGCGTGGTTCCATAAAGTCTCGCACTTCGGGAGATAAAGGGCTTCCTCCACCCTTACTATTATTTAACTGACTCTCAATATTGTCTTGAGTCTGAACGCTGTTATCACTAACGCGTTGTAGCGACAATTCGGTTTCTACTTCCTCTTTTTCTTGCTCACAATCTGCACATTCTCGTTGTAGTATATGTGAATCTATTGCACCGATATTTATATTTGACTTAAGTCTAGGTAGAAGCATAATCTGGTCAGATGACTGCTCATACTGGTCTTTTGGCTGGCTACCTATAAGTTGCGGCTGTGGACGACGCAAAGATATGCGACTAATGTCGTGAATAAGAGGTTTTTCTTTGATAGCTTCTGGTTCTAATAATTGCTCATTAGCAGACGGGGCTTCTTGAAGGTCGCCATTGAGCGCAGTATTATTATTTGTTGGTAAACCAAAACCGCGTGTTGGATTGGCCAATGTGGGAATATTGGATGAGACAAGCGATGGATTCGTAAAATTTGATGTCCCTATATGGGGCTGCTTCCATGTGGTTAAAGGCAAAGCGGCTTGTCTTTTAATGTCGCTCATCTCTCAATTCCTACATTTTCTAGATTAATTAGTAACCTCTTATATATTGCATTCCAGTATATTTTATACAAAAATTTAACTATCTTATTGACATATTTATATATAGACTTTAGTCTAGTTTTTTCATCATTCAGCTACTAAATACTGAAGAATTGACATATAGTGAAATTAATTATGCGTTATTCTGAACACATAATTAATTTCACAAGCAGATGTCTAATAAATAGCTAACGAACCGTTCCCCGCAGGGCTTCAGTATCAATTGGTTTGATGAGGTAAATTAACAGCAGATTCCAAACAATTGCTGCAATCAAAGGTAGTTTGCGAATTAGCTTCACTAATTTCGGGTTATAACTACCTTCAATCTCTGCAATTTTCAAGTTGTAACCTGCACAGCGTTGCAAACGTGGGAAAAACTTGGGATGTTCGGTATTCAACATTACAGGAAAAGCCCGTCCTGCGGTTTCATTGGTGTTGCGGACAACTTGGATATCAAATTCTGTGGCATCAAGTCCCAATGATTTGTAGAACCCGGAACGTTCATGAACTGTCAGGGTGTGAGTAGCAAATACTGATAGCAAGAAAAAGCGACTCCACAGCCTAGATTTCCAGGTGTTCCAAAGTTGGGGTTGAGAACGCAATAATGCTTTGAATATGTCTCCGTGGCGATTTTCGTCCTGACACCAACTCTCAAAGTAGCGGAATATGGGGTAAAACTGGTTTTCTGGGTGCTTTTCAAAATGCCTGAAAATAATAATGTAACGCCAGTAGCCGATTTTTTCTGAGAGATAAACGGTGTAAAGTACCCATTCAATCGGGAAAAATGTATAAGTGCGGGTTTTGGTAACAGTGCCTAAATCAAGGGAGAGTTTAAAATCGGCCATTGCTTTGTTGAGAAATCCAGCGTGGCGGGCTTCATCACGCGCCATCATTTGAAAGATTTCCGCTAGCATTGGACTGCGATTTTTCAGCTTGCGGGATAATTCCTTGAATAGCAAGAAGCCGGAAAACTCAGAAATGCAAGAACGTTCCAAATACTCTATAAACGCCTGCCTTGCTTCACCGTCAATGTGTTCCCAAGACTGCTCAAACGCTTCATCGCGAACAAAATGGTGGCGGTTGTAGTCTGTCCGCATTTCTGTCAACATCGCCTGCAACTCCGTTTCCTGGGCAGACAAATCCAGATTGGCTGCGGTTTCAAAATCTGTAGTGTAAAACCGCGGGGTGAGTACAGTTTCTTTGCTGGGGGTTTTAATTTCTGGCTTGGGTAGGGTGTTAACCATGAGTGATGAGGCGATAGAGTCAATAGTTCTATAACTATAAAGTTATGACAAATGCAATTATTTTGCTAGACCTATTTACAATCCTTCAGTAAAGTCGGAATTTCTGAATTTTTTTTTCAACGGGTGCGCCCAGGATTCCCCAATTTTAGCCAAGCTTGAAGGTGAGTAATGGTCGCTCTGGAACTGGTTACTGGGTACTGGGGAATAAATTGGTTGGGGCCTGAATCCCCATTCAAATCTTCCCAATCTCCAGTCCCTAACTCAATCATAATTCCTTCTTTCTGCCTCACTTCGACTACGCTCAGTGACCACCTGCCTCCTGCCTCACTTCGACTACGCTCAGTGGCCACCTGCCTCCTGCCTCACTTCGACTACGCTCAGTGACCACCTGCCTCCTGTCTCACTTCTCTACGAGAGGCTGCGCCAACGACTACGCTCAGTGGCCACCTGCTTCTTTCACCGCAGTAATTCCTCAACTTGATGCTGGCTCCACAAAGTTCTGTATAAACCCTGTTGTTTTAAAAGTTCTATGTGATTTCCGACCTGCACAATTTTTCCCTTTTCCATGACAAAAATTCGGTCAGCCGCCGCCGCTGCTGATAATTGGTGCGTAATAAAAATTACTGTTTTACGTTCAGTGCCACTGGAGAGATTTTTGAGGATTTTCGTAGCTGTTTGATTATCCACACTAGAGAGAGCGTCATCCAAAATTAACACTGGAGCATTGACCAACATTGCTCGAGCCAAAGCAGTACGTTGCCGCTGACCGCCAGAAAGATTAATACCGCGTTCGCCAACAATAGTTTCATATTGCTGGGGAAAATTCTGAATTTCTGATTCAATTTGGGCAAGTTTAGCGACAGATTCTACCTGCTGTTGTTCGCTAACTGGATCGCCGTAGCGAATATTATTTTTGATTGTAGTGCTAAATAGAAAGCTATCTTGAGGAACGTAGGCGATCGCACCTCGTAAATCTGTCAAAGCGATCTTAGTAATATCTACCCCATCTAAAAACAATTGTCCTGATTCAATATCCAACAAGCGGGGTAAAGCGTTGGCCAATGTAGATTTACCCGAACCAATTGCCCCAACAATCGCTACAGTTTCTCCAGGAGCGATGGTAAAGTTAACATTTGCTAAAGCTGGAGTAGTGGAACCAGGGTAATTATAGGTGAGATTTTTCGCTGTCAGTTCCCCTTTAAGTTCAGCCACTGGCAGATGTATGGCATCGGCTGCATCTTTAATTTTTGGTGTGACAGAGAGAATAGCTTCAAGCCTATCGATACTAACTTCACCGCGTTGGTAGGCAGTAATTGTAAATCCTAAAAGGGCAGTGGGAAAAACTAGACGCTCTACATAAATTAACAGTGCTAAAAAATCGCCAACCTGAAGTGTCCCAGCAGACATCCGTGCCGCTCCTAGCCAGATGATTACCAGCGAACTGATATTAGCTAGCCCACCAATTAGCGGAAACAGTGTATTGCGGATTTTTGCCAATTCCAGGTTAGCAGTCAATAACTGCTGATTTTTCTTGGCAAAAGCTCGACGCTCGTTTGCTTCTTGAGCATAGATTTTAATTAAGGCAATACCACTAATATCCTCCTGGATGAGTTCGCTGATGTCAGAGAGTTGCTCTTGGACTGCTGCTTGTTGTTTGCGTAAGCGATCGCTAAACAAACTCACCAATAAAAGCATAAAAGGGTATACTGCCAGGGCGGCTAGGGTGAGATCCACACTAATTGCCAGCATTACTGGCAGTGTCAGAGCATAGGCAAACATAGTATTTGCCAAACTCAAGATCGCAAAACCTAATAACCGCTTGATATTGTCTACATCACTAGTAGCCCGACTAATCAAATCGCCAGCAGTATTACTGGCAAAATAACCAGGCTCCAGCTTTAGTAAGTGTTCAAAAATCCGTTGTTTCAGGTCAAATTCCACCTGACGTCCCACCCCAAATAGCCAAATGCGTGATGCCATTCGCATTAGCCACATCGCCGAACTGAGCAAGACAATCACTACTACGTAATGTAGTATTTGGTTCCAGCTGAAGGTTGTCGAGAGTTTGTCAACACCAGCACGAATCAACCAAGGAATATAAACACCCAGTGCATTGACAGACAACAAAGCGAGAATGCCCAAGGAGGCTTCCCGCCAATGGGGTCGTAGGTAAGCACTGAGTTTAGCGATTCGTCGAGATTTTGCCATTAAAGCAATTGTGCAACTGTATCATCTAGATTAACTGCTAGTCCAAGAAGGCAGCTATGCAGAGGGAATATCGCTTGTTATAAATTCAGCTTTTGTTACCTCTTTTAACTGGATAGTTATTGCCGTTCGATACTAGTAGTTCGCCAAGTGAACTTGGCGGGGTAAAGGGTAAGGGGTAAGGGGGAAAGGGTTTAAATCCCTTACCCTTTCCCCTTTCCCCTTTCCCCAGTCCTCACTTAGCATTTTTGGGTTGGCAGACTACTAGTAGTCCACCACAGCAACTTTCATGAAGAAATAAGTTCGTAGTAAGGACTTTAGTCCTTTGATTGATGGCTCAAGCGCTTACTACGAACCCAGTAAAGTTCTGTTGCCTGATTACCGCTGAACACGCAAGAACCTGTAAATTTCAACGAGATAACTTTCCCAAGTTCTTGTTGTCAATTGCAATGTTTCCGAATTTGGTACAAAGTCTTCAAGTCGTAAACCGCGTGTGCGAATATCTTGAGGATTTCCTTGTAATAAATAGGGAGGCACTCTCAAATTATAAGAAAGAATGCTATCCCCCGTTACATCTGAGATGTTCGCTGTGGTAGGTTGCCCTAATGCCACCAGTGTCCCAGATGTTGGTGTAGCACTTGCAACAGATGTTTCACCCGTTATTGCTAGAGGTGCTCTATAAAGGAAATAGGCGACTGCTGGTGTACTTGCTAACAGCAAAATCGTCAGTGCCCAACCGATCAAGTATCCTCCTGGTTTGTCTATTCCACCTCCTTTGATTTTCTGAGCGGCAAGAATCATTAGTAAAACAGAGGCTCCCAGAGGCTTGAGTGGAAAAGATAGCATCCTCCACAACGACGCCACAGCAGGTTCATTGGGGTTAAGAAATGATAGGGCTACGATTACCAAGATAACGACTAAGATTAATCGCCCGACAAAAGTTCCAGAGGGATAAAATCGCTGGAACAGAGAATAAACGATAGTGCCAATCAGCAGCCACAGCAGTACCCGGCTTAACAATAGAAACATAGACTAACTCTCAAATTTGCTGGTGCAGTGAGCCAGTGTGGTGGTGTTCGCGTAGCGTCTCCGTTAGGAGAGGCAGTCCGTTTCGAGCGGGGTTGCACCCAGAAAGGACTGCCATGCATGATTTCCCTGCATAAAACAACTGGCGAATTCTTACTGGTAGCGACGTTAGAAGCGTCACCCGTAAGGCTCAACCTAGAGGTTTCGGGAAATGGATTTATTTTATTGTCAAATTGTAATCGCACTGTTTGACTTAAAATTTCTCAAACCTCACACCCAATGACTACCGTCGTAGTGATTTTAGTGCAATTTTTTGACACTGCGTCTATTATTTATAATTTTCCAGAAGAGTAATCTCATACCGGTAAACTAAATTAATTAAGTAATCTACTCAAAAGGAAAAACTATGTCGCCTGGAAAGCCTACTATTCTGGTAACAGGGGGAGCTGGATATATTGGTTCCCATACAGTGCTTGCTTTGAAGAAAGCGGGTTATGGCGTTGTCATACTTGATAATCTGGTCTATGGACATCGCGATCTAGTAGAAAAGGTTTTACAGGTAGAACTGATAATTGGGGACACAAGTGATCGCGCCTTGCTCGATCATGTATTTAAAACCCACGATATTGCCGCGGTGATGCATTTTTCTGCTTATGCCTACGTAGGAGAATCGGTGAGCGATCCGGCCAAATATTACCGCAATAACGTCCTTGGTACTTTGACCCTGTTAGAAGCGATGCTGACAGCATCTGTAAAGAAATTTGTCTTTTCTTCTACCTGTGCCACCTACGGGGTACCAGAATTCGTGCCTATTCCAGAAACCCATCCCCAAAATCCGATTAATCCCTATGGCGCTACAAAGCTAATGGTAGAAAGGATTCTCTCGGATTTTGATGTTGCTTACGGTTTGCAATCAGTGCGTTTTCGCTATTTCAATGCTGCTGGTGCTAATCCCGATGGGTTACTGGGTGAGGATCACAACCCAGAAACCCATTTAATTCCTTTGGTGCTAATGACAGCTTTAGGCAAGCGAGAATCCATTTCAATTTTCGGCACTGATTACCCCACGCCCGATGGTACGTGTATTCGCGATTATATTCACGTTAACGACTTAGCAGATGCCCATATTTTGGGATTGGAATATTTATTAAAAGGTGGCGATAGCGAAGTTTTTAATTTGAGCAATGGCAGCGGTTTCTCCGTCAGAGAAGTCATAGCCGCAGTCGAAGAGGTGACAGGAACTTCGATACCAGTAGAAGAACGCGATCGCCGTCCTGGCGATCCCCCAGTTCTCATTGGCACCAGCGATAAAGCCAGAACAATCTTAGGCTGGCAACCTCAGTATCCATCTATCAAAGATATTGTTGCTGACGCGTGGCAGTGGCATCAGAAGCGACATAAGTAAGGCAGAGGGGCAGAGGGGCAGAGGGGCAGAGGGGCAGAGGGGCAGAGGGGCAGAG
>NZ_JAVRCE010000052.1:0-55544 GCF_034530915.1 Nostoc sp. DedQUE09 | reverse complement strand
ACAGAGAATATCTTCCACTATTTCCGACCCTTTTTTCCGGTGACTTGTACTAAGTATATTTGCAAAAGTGAGACACCCGCCTCAATACTTCTCGGGTTTTGGGGAAAAGGGGAAAGGGAAAAGGGAAAGAAAAAACCTTTAACCCTTACCCTTTACCCTTTACCCCAAACCCGATTCCGAGTTAAAAATGCACAAAGCGAGAAGTATTGACACCCGCCTAGTAAATCAATAGTAACAACAGCTACTTATCGCATTGGCTAGAAGCGGGTGAGACAAAGCACACTAAAAATTTATTTTTATAACTGAAAATTTTATTTTATTTATGTGTTAAGTAGCTTTCAGGATGTTATTTGTATAATCTATCATTCAGTCTGAATTATTGAATGTATAATCTATCATTCAGTCTTATTGATTATTGACCTCTGTTACTCATTGATAGGTTGAAGTTTGGGAATTAGAGTGTCTTTTTTTAAGATATAACATACCACTCACCTAGTAGTTATTTATTAACAAAATTTGATAAGTTATGTAGGCATACTCTATCCTAGACATTGCCTGAACTTGTGCTTCAAAAATCATGAGCCATTATATGAATAGTTAGCACGTTAACAGCACTATCCAATGTCTCAAGACTTATTAAACTCCTTTCAAGAAGCATACAGCAATCTCGAACTGTTTCCGTTGATGGAACGGAACGAAATGGAAAGGTTTCGAGTCGAATATGGTGATGATTTGATTGCAGACTTGAACCAATTAGTGGAAGATAGTCCGAATGGAGATGGCAAAATTGTCTTTACAGGACATCGGGGATGTGGTAAGTCTACTTTGTTAGCTGAATTTAGCCGACAAATTCAAGATAAATACTTTGTAGTTCTGTTTTCTATTGCCGATAAAATTGAAATGTCGGCAGTTAATCATATTAATATACTGTTTGCGATCGCAGTTAATTTAATGACAGAAGCAGAAGCACGCAAAGTTGATATTCCACAATCGACTAAAGAAGCTCTTTATAAGTGGTTTGCTACCCGCACTCGTACTGAAGAATCGAATTTGCAAGCAGAAGTAAGTATAGGTTTTGACCTTTTAAAATTGATTAGCTCTAAATTAAAAGCTGATGCTAGCGTTCGGGATGAAATTAAGCAAGAATTTGAACGCAAGTTATCAGATTTAGTTGCCAGGATTAACGAAATCGCTGCTCTAATTCAAGCTGCAACTAAACAAAACGTTTTAGTAATTATTGATGATTTAGATAAACTGGATTTAGGCAGAGTTAACGAAATTTATCGAGATAACATTAAAGCTCTTTGTCAACCTAACTTTCAAATTATTTATACCATCCCGATCGCAGTCCTTCGAGAAACATTTATTAGCACAATTATTGCCACTGAAACTAACGATCAAGTTGTGGCAATGCCTGTCTTAAAAATATTTGATAAAGGTAAAAATCGCTTATTGAATGCCCAACCTCGCCCAGAAGCAACAAAGATTCTCGGTGAAGTTTTGCAAAAGCGGATTCCTAGTGAATTAATTGCGGCAGAAACTGCTGAAAAAATCGTAATTTACAGTGGTGGCGTATTGCGAGAGTTAATTCGCATTTCTAAAGAATGTTGTCGTATATGTTTGAGAACTATCCGGCGAAATCCTTCAGCCAAAGTTATTATTGATGATAAAATTCTCCTGCAAGCAATCAATAAAATTCGCAATGATTTTTCAATACGCTTAGGAAAAACTGATATCGATATTTTGCAGAGTGTATATGAACAATTTATGCCCAATGACCCGAAACAAGCAGAGTTTTTAGATTTGTTACATGGGCTGTATGTTCTAGAGTATCGCACTGATGAAACTTGGTATGATGTTCATCCAATTATTATCGAAAGCTTAAAAAGACAGGGAGCTATTAATGTTAAATGAGGAATTATTAAATGATGAAGGAGAAAATAAAGATGCGTATGATGATTTAATTGTTTCTATTGAAGCTCAAAAGCGGGGATTAAATTTACTGATTGCGGTTTGCGATGATGCTAACTTTCGTGATCAGATTATTGCTCAATATGAAGCTGAACTACAACCCGCCTTCGGTGCATATCGAGTAACTTTAGCGCGTCAAGAACCTAGTCTCAAAGCTGCTCTTAACCAACTGGTACAACAAGAAGAATATCTACATCAGCAGAACCCGGCGGTAATCACTGTGACGGGTGCTGAACAATTGTATTTTCTCAGGTTGGGAAATGAGCAATCAGAACAGGAGAAATTTTTTGGTTACTTACAGTGGACAAGGGAAGGATTGCGCGAATTTCCATTTGCGATCGTGCTTTGGGTAACGAACCAAATTTTAGTCAACCTAATTAAAAAAGCTCCTGATTTTTGGAGTTGGCGCAATGGTGTATTTCGGTTTGAATCTCAAAAGACAAATGCTATTCCTGGTAAAGAACTAGAACATATCCGCTTTGTTTTTCGAGATACAGAATTAGCTAGCACAGATACTAATGAAACTAATCGCTTTTTCTTACCCATTCAAGATTTACAAAGGTTAATCGAAAAAGTAGAACAAGAACGGGGAACTAAAGATCCTACCTTAGCTACTTTATATTCAAGATTGGGCGATATTTACCACAGCAGATTAGCTCGGGGTGAATCTCAAAATTATCAAGAAGAACAGAAATTAGCAATTAAATATTGGCGTCAGGCGAGTGAGTTACAAAATGAATTGGGTTTGCAGATAGACTTAGCTAATAGCCTCGACAATTTAGCAGGAATATATCGTGCAACGGGAAACTACAGCGAAGCTGAACCATTATATAAACAAGCTTTAGAACTGAGAAAACGGCTGTTAGGAGAAAATCATCCTGCTTTTGCTACTAGCCTGAATAATTTGGCAGGACTTTACAAATCTACTGGACAATATAATAAAGCAGAACTTTTATATCAACAAGCTTTAGAACTGAGGAAAGGATTGTTAGGAGAACACCATGCCGATGTCGCTGCCAGTCTGAACAATTTGGCATTACTATATGATGAACAAGGACGTTATGACGAAGCAGAACCTTTGTATTTGCAATCATTAGAACTCGAAAAACGTCTGCTGGGTGAAAATCATCTTTCTTTTGCTCTTATACTGAATAATTTAGCGTTACTTTATTATCATCAAGGACGTTACAGTGAAGCTGAACCTTTGTCGAAACAAGCAATAGAATTAGATCAGCGATTTTTGGGAGAAGAAAATCCTGATGTTGCCACAGATTTGCACAATTTAGGTTTAATATACCGCGCTCAAGGACGCTACAGTGAAGCGGAATCTTTGTTTTTGGAATCATTAGAACTCAAGCAGCGTGTATTACAAAAAGCGCATCCGCTATTAGCAGATACGATCTATGCTCTTGGTTATATGTACAGAGAGCAGGGACGTTACAATGAAGCGGAACCCTTATGTATAAAAGCCTTAGAACTTGATAAGCACCTATTGGGAGAAAATCATCCCAATGTTGCCGAAAGTCTCAATAATCTAGCAGAAATTTATCGTGCAACAGGACGTTACGGTGAAGCTGAACCGCTTTATTTGCAAGCTTTAGATATTTGTGAACGAGTCTGGGGTGTAAATCATCACCGTAGTGTTACTGTTCGTCAAAATTTAGATAAACTTGCCGCAGCAATGCAGAATAATTGAAATTATGGTGTATTTTTTAGCTTACAAGTGATCGCCTTTTTCTCAAGCCACGTTTGACAATGCTGCAAGGTATTAGTTTTGCCGCTCATGTATGCTAAGTTTAATTACAATTTAGTTAAGTACTTTGTTGTTAAGCTAACTTAAAATTTTTATGGCGGACAGCAGTACAGATAAGCCTGATTTTCTACAAGAGTCTATTCTTAACGCTAGTGTTACCGATCAAGCAGCAGAGTTTGACTCTCTTGGTTTTGAACCTTATGTTAGTGCGATCGCTGAGTTTTTAACCAATCCTGTAACTCAACCTCCACTCACTATTTCTATAGAAGGTGCATGGGGTAGCGGAAAGTCTTCTTTTATGAAGCAACTTCAAAAAGCTATTGAAGAAAGTCAACAGAAAAAGTTTGAAAAGAGTTTACAAAATAATCTGGGAAAATTTGAAGGCAATGCAAGGGCAACTATTAGAAAGTTTAAGCGAAGCGAACGAAACAGGCTTGATAACAGTTTTGAATTTATTTGTATTCAAATTTTATCTATTTACATTAGTATATATAAATCGTTACGTTTAAACATCTACAAGCTTAAACCTAAGCCAAAAACAGTTTGGTTTAATGCTTGGAGACATGATAAAGCAGAAGCCTTGTGGGCAGCATTTGCACTCGAATTTCTGCGAAAAATATCTACATCTCGCTCTAGTTCTGATTACTTACCTACTGGGATTGGCCACATTAAACTATTCTTTTTTCGCTTCAATTTGAAAGAAGGTTGGCTAGATTTTCTTCGGACATTTGCTCAATTATTGATTGGCATCTCTGCTATTCTAATAATTGGTATTTTTTCTTTTTTTAAAGGGCCGACATGGGTTGAACAATTGTCTAAGGGCGTAAAAGATTTAAATATACGTATAGAGCAGACTGATAAAAATAAAAAAAAAGATAGTAATTCTCAGTTCAAAAATAGTAACGGTCAACAAAAGAACAAAAGCTCATCTCAGCAAAACAATAATTCTTATCAAAGTAATACTAATAATAATCAAGGTAATACAGAGAATTACCTTCCAGAAAATCCCTATTTTATACCTATTGGAGGCGCTGGTATTGGAGGTTCCACTTTAGCCGTTATATCACTATGGCAGCAACTTCGTAAATTTGTTGGAGACCTTAAAAAAGCACTGATTAAATATCTCCAATCACCTGATTATAAAAGTCAGATTTCTTTTGTAGAGAAGTTTCATGAAGACTTTAAAAAAATTGTTGATGCTTATGCAGGTAGAAACAATAAAGTCTATGTTTTTATTGATGATCTTGATCGTTGTGAGCTTCCTAAATCCGCTGACCTGATGCAGGCTTTGAACTTGATGATATCTAACGATCCTCATATAATTTTTATTCTTGGTATGGATAGAGAGAAGGTAGCAGCAGGTCTTGCAGTCAAGTACAAGGATATTCTCCCTTATCTGCCTTCATCCTCAATCACATCTAACACCGACAATAAAGATGACCGAAGCTCATTCTTGAGTGGCATAGAATACGGTTATGCTTTTCTGGAAAAGTTTATCCAAATTCCCTTTCAAGTACCACAACCAGCTCAGTCAAACTTTCAGTATTTTTTAGATAAAATCGCTCTTCCTGTTCAGCAAAAAAATAAACCCAGTTTTTGGGAGCTTATTAGGAATAATATTTCTACATTAAGAAAATTGATTAATAAGAAGAAGCAAGAAAAAGATACAAACATAAAACCTTTAGAACCGCAATCAAACCAACCACAAACTCCACAAGAAAAAAAATTAGAGCGTCGGGAAAAAATCAAATTTAATGTAACCCAAGATTCTCAAACAGTTCGGGATATTGTGTTAATGGTAGCCTCTGCTTTAGATTATAATCTGCGTCGTTTAAAGCAGTTTATTAATTTGTTCAGACTCAAAACCTATATTGCCAGCAATACAGGACTATTTGATGAAATAATTGATGAATCACAAGGTGCATTTATTAATCAACTTTTGACGCTAGAGCAATTAGGGAAGTTTACTGCTATTAGTGTGAAATGGCCTCAGCTACTTCTTGATTTAGATGTAGACCGTAAGTTACTCACAAATTTACAAAAGAAAGCGCTTAATCATGGTGGTGACTTTCATTTTAATCAGTGTAATGAGATTACAAAATATTGGGGTGGTAAACCAAAATTAATGGAACTACTCAGCTATCCTCCAGTGAAACTACTCCACTATCCTGATAAAATATATATAGAAGAGAAATATAGCCTGGAAAAAGTAAACGTAGGTAAACTCTTACAGGTGTCACCAGGAACACAAAATGATCTGAGTTCTGAAAGAGGCGTAGACTATAGTAAACTGCGCGATTTACTAGCAGCAAGGAACTGGAAAGAAGCCGATAATGAAACTTATTTGGTGATGTTGCAAGCTGTCGGAAGAGAGAAAAGCGACTGGTTGCGTCCAGATGAACTTTTAGACTTTCCCTGCGCTGACCTCCAAACAATTGACCGTCTGTGGGTGAAATATAGCAATGGGAGTTTTGGCTTCAGCGTTCAGAAGAACATTTACTTAGAAGTCGGCGGTAAGCTTAACAGAAACTATGATGAAGAAGCCTGGATCAAGTTTAGCGATCGCGTGGTATGGAGAGTGGAATCGGATTGGATTAAGTATGCTGACATAACTTTTGAGACTTCTGCCCCAGAGGGACATCTCCCTTTTATGCTGCTGCCGAGGAATGTTTTCGATCAGATAACGTCAAGAGATTCTGAAGAATTACACGCGAGGTTGATGTTGGATTGTGTGGTATTTATTCTCTCACATCCAAACCTGTAAACTTTAACATATAAGGCTTTCACAAGTTTGTAAACAAAAATGTTCGCAATATATAAGCTAAGGTAGGCTATTTTATGACTCAAGCTATACCCAAATTAGTAACCTTTGAAGATTTTGCAGTCTGGCGTCCTGAAGGTGGAAGGTATGAATTACATGATGGCGTGATTGTTGAAATGGCACAACCAGTAGGAGACCATGAAGATATTGTCGGGTTTTTGGTTGAAAAAATTGCAGTTGAGTACGTTCGCAATGGTCTACCTTATTTCATCCCAAAAACAGCATTAGTTAAATCTGCTATTAGTCAGTCCTGCTATTCTCCAGACTTGCTATTACTCAACCGTCCTGCTTTAAAATTAGAGCCACTTTGGCAGAAATATTCTACGGTTGAGTTTGCCGATTCTATCCCTTTAGTGATTGAAGTTATTAGTACTAACTGGCGGGATGATTATTATAAAAAGCTAGGTGAATATGAACAAATAGGGATAAAAGAATATTGGATTGTTGATTATTTAGCTATTGGTGGTAAAAAGTTTATCGGTAATCCTAAACAACCTACTATCTCTATCTACCAATTAGTTGACGGTGAATACCGAGTTACTCAATTTAGAGGCGATGACCGCATCGTATCACCTATTTTTCCCGAACTAAACCTGATTGCTCAACAGATTCTGCAAGCTGGTAGTTCCCAAGTATAGCCGCGATCGCACACAATTCTATACTTCTAGATACCCGACCTCTTAAACAAGTCGGGTATCTCTGGAAAGCTTGCTCAATTGTCCTTCAAATCTACTAACGAACGCCAACGAAACCAGCTTGCTCAATTGCTCTTTGCCCTTGGTCAGTTAATAAAAGATTGGCATAAGCATTTCCAATCTGCTGTTGTGAACCTTTGTTCTGCTTAATAATCACAAACAAATTAGCAATCATCGGATAGCTGCCATTTTTGATCGCCTGAGTATTTAGCTGGTTGCGCTGACGCGGACATTGTTCAGGCGAAACCATCGGCTCTTGATAGGGGGTAATTAGCCGATCGGAAGTCTGACCCAATGGCAAAGCCTTGACGCTACATTGAAAGACTACTGAACGGGCAGAAGCGTAATACACGCCACCAGGGGTTTTACTGAGTTGACGCACTGCTTCTGTAGCAGAGTAGACATATTGCACATTAGGGCCAAATGCTTGCCCTTTTAAGTCGCTATTGCTAGGGAATATCACTGTATCTGCGTCTTCTGGTCGTTGCGAAAAAGCTGTGATGGGTAAATTTGGCCCACCTACTTGATTCCAGTTAGTAATTTTCCCTAAATAAATTTGCTGCAATTGTTCAACAGTTAAACCAGGCACATTGAGTGATGGATTGACTACCACTGCTATCCCATCCATACCCACTTGACGTTGCTCAAGGGTGAAGCCTCGCTCTTTTGCCGTAGCTTGTTCTTTATCTGTGAGGGGACGGGAAGACTGAGCAAAGTCTAGTTTTCCATCAAGCAACATCCGAATGCCGGAGCTAGAACCAGGAGTACCATTAACAGGGTTTACATAGCGTAATTGTAGTTCCGGGCGATCGCTCTGGATCTGAGAATCTACCAATTGCCGAATAGATGCCCAAGCTGTACTACCTCCGTAGTTGAATGATGCAGGGGGAACATCAGCAACTGTCTGAAAAGTTGATTCATTATTAGAGACGCGGTTGAAATTTTGAGTAGAGGAAGAGTTAACATTGTTGCGGGACAATAAATTTGGCTTCAATAACCACCAAAGTAATCCACCAATAACCATAAGTGTGAGAACTTTACCAATAATCAAACCTCTAAGAAAGAGGGAGATTTCGCTGTTAATTAAAGCTTTTCTTTGATTTGTATTGTCCATATTTTTAAATTTTGTTTAGTTGTATTTATCTTACAGGAATATCTAAGTATTTATCCTATAGTAATCTTGAAATATTTAAATTCAAAGTAAATCTTTAATAGCCAGTCTGATGATTGCTGCTAAATGATTAACTTTTCTCAGGTAGTGGAATTAAATTTGCTATTTGATGTTTTTTGCAATGGTGCAATTGCTTTAACATATTCTTCTGTTAAGTGCTGATTTAGCTTGTAGACTATTCGTCTTAGCTGATGGAAACTCAACAAATCTTTCTAGAAAACTTTTTAGTGGAGTAGGTTGATTTGGAACAGATGTACCCGTATTCATAAAAGTGTAAATTAAAACTATTACTATCAAACTAGTGGTTGCGCCAAGACCGATACCCAGCAGCAAAATAAAGTTTCTATAAGTTAGCAAATAGGTATCATCAGCTTTGTGGTTGATGTCAGCAGATTGTGAAGGCTGTGACAACACTAGTACATCAGAATTGAGCGCTTGCAAAGCTTCTGTGCCAGACTGATACCGTTGGTGGTAGCGATCGCGAACCATTGTATCTAAAATATTTGCCAGAGCATCACTTACCTCTGCCTTGTCGCGCCAAATAACTTCTCCAGTACTGGGATCTTCTGGTAGTTGTTCAGGTATTAAACCTGTTAAAGCTTGAATCCCAATCATCCCAACTGCATAGATATCGCTGCAAAGTTTTGGCTTTCCCTTAGCCTGTTCGCTTGGCATATAGCCAGGAGTCCCAACAGCAATTGTTAAGCCTGCTCCCAAAGCACCAATTTTCTTAATACTGCCAAAGTCAATTAGCACAATTTTCCCATCGGAGTATCGCCGCATTAAGTTTTGAGGCTTAATATCTCGGTGAATAATATCGTGTTGGTGGACGAAAGCCAGCACTTCTAGGATGTCTTTTAATAAATTTAAAACTGTATTCTCGTTAAGACGTTGACCTGGTAAAATTTCTTGAGTCAAGGCATGACCGTCAATAAATTCCTGAACTAAATAAAAATCCCCATCTTCATTAAAATGGGCAAACAGTCTCGGAATTTGGTCGTGGTCGTTGCCTAGCTGGTATAAAACTTCCGCTTCCCGATCGAATAGCTTTTTAGCGATGGGTAGAACAGCAGGGTTGGAATCTTTCGGGTGGAAATGTTTGACGACACAATGGGGTTGTCCTGGTAAATCCAAGTCAATGGCCAAGTAGGTATCACCAGAACCTCCACTTCCTAATTGTTTGATAATCTCAAAGCGATTCCGAAGTGTTTTTCTGTTGAAAGAGTATCGATGTCTCTTACGTATAGCACCCCCTAATAAGTAAGTATTATCAGATTCTCCGCTTCCCATCACTTTGACAGTTTCAAAGCGACTTCGGAGTGTTTTTCTAACTAGAGGGTTATGGCTCATGTGGCGTATACTACTTCTTAATTTACTGACCATTCAGAGCTTGGGTGAGGTTATGAATAACTGCTTGCTGCTAAATTGGCTGGTATTTGCGGCAGTTAGCCATCGGGCAACCTATGTTTTGGATAAATTGGATACTTAGTTGATTGCTTTGTTTAATACCTTTATAGGTATTTTAGTAGAAAATTAATTTATGAAATACTTCTGTAATTTTATCACTTAAGTAAATTTAACACTAGCCTACAGTTTAAAGACTGTGGGTAGTAGAAAATGATATTCAAGAGTCAGGATATTTATTTATCGAACAGAATTCAGGAATCAGGAGTCAGAATGAATTCTGTACGACTGACAGATGAATAATCGGCGTTTTTGCACCCCCACTAAATTTTCAATTTAGTGGTCAACAAGACAGTCGCGGGTCTGAATCCCCGACTGTAAGCGACGTGGAAAGAGAGTCCTCTCCTTTGGCGCTAGCCTCTCCCTTTGGGAGAAGGGGAGACGCCAAGGACGATAGCGACGCGGAAAGCGAGTCTTGTCTGCGACACGCTACACGAACGAGCGTCACGAGCATCTTGATTCTGACTTCTGAATTCTTCTTCAATTATTTTAACTGTTAAGTCTAATTACTGACAAAACCTTAAACAGGAAAATTTCAAGGCACAAATACCTTTACAGTATTCGCCACAATTTTGTTACCAAATTTTAGTCATTACCAACCGCGATCGCGTTGTCAGATTAATGTAAGTTCAACGACAAAACTAAAAAAGATCGGGTAAGTTTTTGAGGTAAATATCGAGTGATGATTTTTGAGTTAAATAAAGTGTAACTTTTTAATCACTCACACATTTTACGATCTCGAGCTACTCATAATTCTGGCAAATCTGTAATGCGTATTCGCTTCTATGAAATACCACAATTAATATGTGATCTCAGGTTCGGTTAAATACTTATAATATTTGTAGGTTGTGGAGCCACTGCGCCCTTGCGGTTTCCCGACTTGTACCCTTACGGGGAAGCAAGCTACGCGTAGCGTCTCCCCTTCTCCCAAAGGGAGAGGCTAGCGCCAAGGCAGAAGCAAGTGGCGTTTGAGGAACGAAACCAAACATTTACTCCATGTTCATGTTGGGTTTCACTGTGGTTCAACCCAACCTATATAGACAGATTTTATTACAAGTAATTACCCGAACTTGATATGATCCCAATTGTTAAAATAGAATCTACTCTTACCTACCCTTAGCAAGGCAAGGGTGAGCGTCAGCATTGTCTATCGTCAACTTTTTTTGAATTGGTATGAGCTATTTAAATGAGAAAGCAAAATGGCGAATTACTTATAATAATTGCCATCTCTCGAATAACTTCAAGTTTCCACTTTTATGGCTAGAAAAAATATTAGGACTGCATTTCCTTAAATTAAATCCGCATAAATTTGCGGACTTTATTTATTGGTTTACTGAGTCCTTAGAATATCAATTTACACTATATTAACTGGTTGTTCAATACTTCATCTAAAACATCCTACTTTTCCGACTTTTCCCACCTTTTAATTTACTCGTATTTCTATCACTTGCAATAACTCAGTTGCATCTAGCAAAAGTAATAGTGGGAATGGTCTACGCTTATTTTAATATACTTTTTATTTAACTTTTCTGGTTAAAGGATAAATATGCATTATATCTAACCCTTGTAGAGACGTAGCACTACTATGTCTCTACAATAGACCTCTTGCAAAAATATATTTTTGCACTCTTAGGGAAAAGGGAAAAGGTTAAAGGGAAAGGATTTTGACTTTTTTACCCTTTTCCCCCGCCCCTTATCCCCAGAGGGGGCCCCACCTTCCCCTTTACCCCGACTTTTGCAAGAAGTCTAATCTTTTCACTCATATTTTTATGCTGTTAATTAAAAAAGCCCCCTAGTGGGGGCTTATTAAGTTGTCAGCGTGGATTGAACAACTAGTTAATTAATACTCACAAAAGATACAGTAATCCGAACAAAATAATCCAAATTACGTCAACGAAGTGCCAGTAGATTTCGGCTGCTTCAATACCAAAGTGCTTTTCGTTACTATAGTGACCCGGAACGCGCGATCGCCACAACACAGCAACAATTGCCAAAACGCCCAGAGTAACGTGCAATCCGTGGAAACCAGTCAAAACGTAAAATGCACTGGCAAACAAATTGGTAGTTAAACCAAATTCTAAATGGGTATATTCATATACTTGACCCACCAAGAAAATAGCACCCATTGCAGCAGTAATTGCTAACCAGATTTGCGCACCCCGTGTATCGTTCTTTTTAATAGCAGTGTCGGCATTGTGCATGACAAAACTACTAGAAATTAGATTGATGGTGTTAACTCCAGGTAGCAATAGTTCTAATTCTGGGGTACCGGCTGGGGGCCATGCAGGTAAGGTAGCACGGAAAGCCAAGTAGGCTCCGAACAGTCCCAAAAAAATCATTCCTTCAGCAATCAGGAAGACTATTAGCCCAAACAGGCGATGGTCTGGATGTTCTTCATGATGACCAATGGATGCTTCCGCCGCATGGTGATGATTCAGTTCCGTTTTAGCTGGGTCAATAGTTTGACTTTGCATGAATTTTTTAAAAGATAAATTGGGGAATGGGGAATGGGGAACTTGTACTGAGCTTGTCCTGAGCGTAGCCGTTGGCGTGGTCACTGAGCGTAGTCGTTCGCGCAGCGTCTCGTAGAGAAGTGCAGCCTCTCGTAGAGAAGGGCGCAGTCGAAGTATGGGGAATGGGGAATGGGGAATGGGGAGTGGAACAAGGCAGAAGCCCCATGCCCAATATCCAATGCCCCAGAACCTGTTTATTTACGATCTTCGGGATTAGCAGCAACGGCTGGATCGGGTTTTGCTCTTAATACTGAGTTTGGGCCGCCAGATAAGACTGGATCGGGATCAGATAAGGGTACACCTTCGTCAGCCTTTTCCAAACCGTAGTCATAGGGGCCTGTAGCCAGTACTGGGGTTTGATCGAAATTCTCGATCGCTGGTGGTGAAGTCGTCATCCACTCTAAGGTCAGTGCCTTCCAAGGATTATTACCAGCTTTCTCGCCGTATAACCAACTCCAAATGGCATTGATGATGAAGGGGAATGTCGAAACTGCTAGTATGTAAGCACCATAAGTGCAGATTTCGTTGAGAAAGGTAAATTTGGGGTCATACTGGGCGATACGGCGGTTCATGCCCATTAATCCCAGCTTATGCATTGGTAAGAAGGCCATATTCAGACCCACTATTGTTAAGGCAAAGTGAACCTTGCCCCAAAATTCGTTTACCATGCGTCCCGTCATTTTCGGGAACCAGTGGTAAATCGCCGCATAAATGCCGAGAACACTACCACCAAACAGGACGTAGTGCAAGTGTGCCACCACAAAATAGGTGTCGTGAACGTGAATGTCAAAGGGCACTGCTGCCAACATTACGCCACTGATCCCGCCGATCACAAAGGTGCCAACAAAACCCATTGCGAACAGCATGGCAGTGTTAAGCCGGATTTTTCCACCCCACATGGTTCCTAACCAGCTGAAAATTTTAATTCCTGTGGGTACGGCAATGATCATGGTGGTGATCATAAAGAACATCCGCAACCAACCGGGGATACCGCTGGTAAACATGTGGTGCGCCCAAACAATTAGCCCCAAAAAGCTAATGGCAAGAGACGAATAAGCGATCGCTTTATAGCCAAAAATCGGCTTGCGGGAATGCACGGGGATAATTTCTGAAATTGCGCCAAAAAAGGGCAAAATCATGATGTAAACCGCTGGGTGGGAGTAAAACCAGAACATGTGCTGGTAAACTACAGGGTCGCCACCGCCAGTTGGGTTAAAAAATGTTGTCCCGGCAATTAAGTCAAAAGCCAGCAGAATCAGACCTGCTGCTAACACTGGCGTAGATACCAAAGTCAGCGCCGAGGTAGCAAACATCGCCCAGCAAAATAAGGGCATTTGATGAACCCCCATACCGGGGATACGCATTCTGAGCAATGTGACGAGGAAATTGATTGCTCCTAAAATCGATGACGTACCTAGTAGGAGGACGCTCATAATCCAAATTCCCTCACCTACTTGACCTGTTACCAAGCTCAGGGGAGGGTAGGAAGTCCAACCCGCATCCGGTGCATCGCCTACCACTAAACTAGCGATCAACAATAAACCCGCTGGGGGAATCATCCAAAAGGCAACAGCATTCAAGCGCGGAAATGCCATATCCTTTGCCCCAATCATTAAAGGGATGAGGAAGTTAGCAAAACCCGCACCAGCTGGCACGATCCACAAGAAAATCATGATCGTGGCGTGCAGCGTAAATAAGCTGTTGTAGACTTCAGGGGTGACAAAATCGACTTCTGGGGTTCGCAGTTCTGTACGAACCAAGTCAGCCATCACCCCACCAATACAGTAGAAAATGAACGTAGTGACTAGGTATTGAATCCCAATCACCTTGTGGTCGGTGTTGAAACTAAAATAGTCTTGCCATTTTCTGATCCCTGCTTCCTCAACAAGAGCAGGGGCGTTGGCAGTTTCTTGCACTTGAGCTTGGGTCATTTGTCATTTGTCCTTTGTCCTTTGTAATTTGTCCTTTGTCACTTGTCCTTTATCACCTGTCATTTGTATGAGTACTAATGACCAGTGACTAATGACTAATGACTAATGACCAATGACTATTTGTGAACTTGATGCAGGATTTCTGGCTTAATTCCCATATCCTTGGTGTAAGGAGCGAGAAATTCATTTGGGGATAGATTCGCAGGGTTAACAGCAATGGCTTGATTTAGCGTTTCACGGCTAGCAACTAGCTGTTCTTGCATCCATTTATCAAAGGCTTCTTGTGGCTCAACAACTACTGGCGCTCTCATTGCACCGTGGTAGGGGCCACAAAGTTCTGCACAGATCAGGGTATAGTCTCCTGCTTTTTGAGGGGTGAAGCGAATCTCGCTTTGCCTACCGGGGATCGCATCTTGTTTCAGGCGGAACTCTGGCACCCAGAAGGCATGAATGACATCGTTGGCGGTCATACTGATTTGCACTTCTCGCCCGATGGGGACGTGCATTTCACCTGTAGTTATACCAGTTTCAGGATAGGTGAAAATCCAGGCATATTGTAGACCAGTGACGTTGACTTGTAATTCAGCTGGTTTACCTGCTTTATCAGGAGTTCCCCCAATTGTCGGAGCAACACTACCTACACCTGGGGCATTCCGCAGTTGGGGAATTTGGTCAGCATTACGAACTGCTGCCGTAGCTGGGTCTTGCATTGCCTCATCAGATTTTTCTTGATTGAGGTTGGGTTCGGTGCTAGGAGGAGTATCGCTTAAAGTTGCAGCCATTGCACTCCCATGCCCTGGCATTTTCATTGACTCCTGACTCATCGGTGCTTCATGGATAGCATGGGGATCAAACCCACCGATTTCGTTGTAAACATCAAAGCTGTAAACAGAAATGCCAATAACGATAATTGCTGGGATCGCCGTCCAGAGAATTTCTAGAGGTATATTGCCTTCAACTGGTGGGCCGTCTTCATTGTCACCTGCACGCCGACGATATCTAAATGCAGAGTAAATTAAAATACCTTCAACGAGCAGAAATATCCCTGTAGAAACGATCATCATCGCGTTGAACAGACCATCCACCAAGACGGCTTCATCAGTGGCGGCTGCTGGCAACAGACCGTGATTTTGACCGTACCAAAGGCTGGCTAGCGTTAGCACGATGCCAATGAGTAATGTCCAGATGGAAGTTGGAATCTTCACGTGCTTACTTAATTGAATTTACTATGTTATCTCGAAGCTACTCACTTACTAAGGTAGTCTAGGCTGTTAGACATGGGGGAGAAAGGTCTGAAATTTTTATTAATTTCTTTGGCTATTTTAGTAATTTTGAGTATGAGTTTACTATCATACAACGCCAAAAATAGATGAAAATCAGTGAAAAAGTTTAAGGAAAAATTTAGAATGCTTAAATTAATTGTGATTAATCCATTTCTGACATCTTGAAAAATACCTAAAGCTTCAGGCAAAACCTTGCTGGAGTGATTCAAAGTATAAGTGAGTGCTAATCTATAAACCCATAGCCTATACGCTAGGGTGGAGATAGGACGCTAAAAGAAAATTGAAAATTTTAACAGATCCACCAAGAGCGGGCAGAAGGTATCGTTAATGAGCGAATTTGTCCTACAACAACAAAATGAAGCGGCTCTTCAGCAGCAAAAGCCCAAGGAAATGATTCGGCGCTTGGTGTGGAAAATATGCATAGCCACCTTAATTTTGATGGCAATAGGCAGTGCCACCCGCGTGATGAATGCTGGACTTGCTTGCCCAGACTGGCCCTTATGCTATGGCGAACTGGTGCCAGCCAAGCAAATGAATCTCCAAGTGTTTTTGGAGTGGTTTCACAGATTGGATGCGGCTTTAATTGGTTTAAGCGCGATCGCACTCTTTGGTTTGTCCTGGTGGCATCGTCGTTTCTTACCCTCTTGGCTGCCTTGGGCATCTACATTCGCCCTATTTCTAATCGTCTTCCAAGGCATCTTGGGGGGACTCACCGTCACCGAACTGTTGCGGTTTGATATCGTTACCGCCCACTTAGGAACGGCGCTGTTATTTTTTAGCACCCTCCTGATTATCGGCACGGCACTTACTCCCTATCAGGGAACCGGAACCGTTGGTAAGTTGCCTTGGATCGGTTTAACTGCCGCTGTTCTGGTTTACCTGCAAAGTCTGCTAGGTGCTTTGGTAGGCTCTCGCTGGGCGCTACACCAATGCCTGGGCGGTTCTCAACTTTGTACTGTAATGTACAGCCATATTGCTGGTTTGGTGCCGCCAACAGTGGCAACTTTGGCAATGGTATTTATCTGTTGGCGGACACCAGCACTACATCCAGCCTTACGGCGACTGGCAAATATGGCTGGTGGGTTGTTAATCTTACAAATCTTGTTGGGATTCGCCACTTTCAAATTACATCTCCAAGTCGAGCCTCTCACCGTCTCTCACCAAGCTATAGGAGCTACTTTGCTGGGTACTTTGGTGGTTTTCACAGTTCTCGCACTGCGTGACTCTGTGAGTGCTGAGTCACGAGTACTGAGTGCTGAGTAGGGAGTGGAGGAGATGAGGGAGCAGGAAAAGAACTCCTAACTCTTGTACAGACAAGGGTTAACCCTTGTCTGTACTCTTAACTCAGCCCTGATGATGCGTCTGTGTTTTCATTTGCCTGAAAGAGCCAGCTAGAGCGGGGGCTGCATATACAGCAGATTTCAAGGAAAGTGTTGTACACAAGCTAAGTCTCAAAGCCAGGTATAAAACCTGTTTTACTTCTGAATTCTGAATCCTGACTCCTGAATTCTGCTGTAAGTTGTTGAAAAATAAGGAACCAGAGCCAAAATGATTGAGACTAATGTCTCTCGCCACCACGGAACATTTTTACAGGTAATTCAAAGTTACTACCAGCTAACGAAGCCTCGGATTATTCCGTTGCTTTTGATTACCACGGCTGGAAGTATGTGGATTGCTGCTAAGGGTGAAGTAGATCCATTGCTGTTGCTAGTAACTCTCACTGGTGGCACATTGGCTGCTGCAAGCGCCCAGACGATTAACTGTGTCTATGACCGGGATATTGATTATGACATGGAGCGGACGCGCCATCGTCCGATGCCTTCGGGTAAAGTGCAGCCGCGCGATGCTCTAATTTTTGCGATCGCACTGGCGACGATTTCCTTTACACTCTTGGCAGTATTTGCCAACCTGTTAGCCGCGCTGCTAGCCTTCTCTGGTATCGTCTTTTATATTTTGGTTTATACCCACTGGCTAAAACGCCACAGCACTCAGAATATCGTTATCGGTGGAGCTGCTGGGGCAATTCCGGCGTTAGTGGGTTGGGCTGCTGTCACAGGCACATTAAGCTGGTCAGCATGGTTAATTTTTGCCATCGTCTTTTTGTGGACACCACCCCATTTCTGGGCTTTAGCTCTGATGATTCGGGATGATTACGCAAAGGTGGGGATACCAATGCTACCCGTGATTGAAGGTGATACGGCAACCGTGAAGCAGATTTGGTACTACACGCTAGTAACAGTATTTGCAACCGTGTTATTGGTTTATCCTTTGGGCGCAAGTGGAATTCTTTATGCTGCGATCGCCTTAATTCTGGGAGGATTATTTATCCACAAATCTTGGCGGTTGTTGCAAAATCCAGAGGATCGCGCTGTAGCTAAAGAGTTGTTTCTCTATTCCATCTCCTACATGATGCTGTTGTGTCTGGGGATGGTAGTTGATAGTCTTCCCGTTACCCATAATTTAATTAGTGCGGTGAGTAATCATCTGCATTTTATTGGATAGGGGATGGAAAATTTAGCGATCGCGTTTGGTAAAGGGGCGCGATCGCATTTTCAGAGATTCAAAATTAAAAAACTTTTATTTTTTTGGAAATTATGGGTTTAAAAAAGTTGTTATACAGTTAGTTTTAGCGCTAGCTGTATTTTGCAATTTAATATTAATCCCTTATAAAAACGCGACAAATTAGTTTAATACAGTTTCACAACTAAAGTATAAATATTATATTTAGCAATAATATTAATTATTCTTGAGTAAGATTGCAAGATCCACACCTATACATAAAAGCATGAAAACGATTTACTTGATGCATTGAATATACAAGCCCTGTTTTTCTCATTCCTATCCATGCTCTAAAAAATGGTAGATGCCCTTTGGGAGCTTGAAATGTAAATTTTATTCGTTCATAAGGAAGCCATCTATCTTTTACACGCCATCCTACACTATTACCAAAACTCCACCATATATTATAGTCTCTAATATTGTTAGTAAATCCAAAACTTTCCCATATCTTTTTCTGCACACTAAAGCCAAAATGTCCATTACTGTATTCCACCCAAAGCCGATCAATTACTCGTAAATCATGACATGAAAGATTTTTGAGTTCTTCTACACCAAGCAAACCTTGTCTCTCAGCGTCAGCAATCTGAATAATTAACTGCTCAGTTTCTTGATCAGCTTCTTGCCATCTTCCTACTGCAAGTAAATCCTGTAACCGAGAGGGGTCTAATCTTTTGTGAGAGATAATCTCATCTTTCAGAGTCTCTGTTTTTGGAATAAATTCACTACTAAAATCAAAAGATTGACCAGAAGTTGCATAGTCTCTAAAAGCAGTATGGATACGTTGAACATCTGAGGTAGAAATCATGTTGAGATGGCTTGCTACTTCAATTCCAAGCGACTTACATATTGCTAGAACATGTTGGTTGTCTACATTTAGTTCTTTTGCTAGCTCGTAGATTCTTACATTTGGTTCAGTTTCTTTGCTCTGATTATTAAAAGGTGGGACAGGAGTTGTATAGTCTCGAAAAGCAGCATGGATACGCTGAACATCTGAGTTAGAAATCATATTGAAATGACTTGTTACTTCAATTCCAAGTGAGTTACAGACTGCTAGGACATGTTGGTTGTCTACATTTAGCCCTTTTGCTAACTCGTAGATTCTTACATTTGGTTCAGTTTCTTTGCTCTGATTATTAAAAGGTGAGACAGAACTAAAATTGCTTAAGTTTTCTGAAGAGGACTGATTTAAATGATTGTCTATTCGGTCACGCCTGTCAATCATGTCTTTCAGCCGCAACAGCGATCGCACCCTTGCTAATAGCTCATCTACATCAATTGGTTTACGAATAAAATCATCGGCTCCAGTGTCTAAGCCTTCTACAACATTAGATTCAACAAACGATGAAATTAGTAGGATCGGAATGTAGGGAAGATTATGGTTATTGCGGATGCGGCGTGTAACCTCATAACCGTCGATTTCTGGCATTTTAACATCTAAAATAATTAAATCAGGTGGAGATTGTTCAACTTGTACCAAAGCAGTTTTGCCATCTGATACTAAATTTATTTCATATCCCTCGCCTTCTAAAATTGTATGAATTAGCAAGAGATTATCAGGTACATCATCTACAGCCAAAATGCGAGTAGTGGTATATTTTTGTGAAGAATTAATATTAGTTTGGGGTTTAATAATATAGCTAGGTTCTTCAAGAGAATCAGCTATCTCTTTAGGAATTAGCAGGTTTACTCCAGCAATGTTTAGTTGAGGCTCTTGGTTTGCTAATAATCCTGTAATCTGGGTTGTTGCGTGTTCTTGCTTACCACGGACAAAGTTTGCCATCCCACGAGCATAAATTAGAAGCGGCTGGAATTCTGATAATGGCTCTGCAAAAGTTTCTACTAGCGATGTTATACGAACCCACTCTGCCTTTTCCTCTAACTTTAAGCCTCCAAGGATAGATGCTAATTCACGCGCCGCCTGACTTGGGCGCGTATAGGCTAACGCTGTCCACTTCTGAGCCTGAGCAAAATCACGAATATCTGGGTCGTGACTTTCAATTTGTTGCTGCACATAGGTGAGCAAAAAATCAGACAATTCATTAATCCGCTTTTCGCCAAAACGAATATTCTCTCTCAACTCTCTCAACAGGTCATTTCGTATTGCTGTATCCATCTCGTAGAGTTCATGTCCCACCTCATCGCAAAGGCTAGAAAGTAGTAAATCAGCCACAGCCATCCAAGGGATACTTAGTACTTCACGATTAATATCTCGTTGAAAATTCGCCCATAAGCGGTAAAGTAAGTCTGGGGTAAGGGCTAACGGAAAAGCAGCATGATAAGCAAAATAGAGATGCGCTTCCCCGAAGCGTTGACCAAAAGACTCAATTCGACGACTAGCGACTTCTGCCTTCATGCTTTCTACCCTTAAAATACTCCCAGTTAGATTGATTACAGCCCCTACCTTAATTGTGCATTGATTCCCCGGCCGCGTAACACATCGATCGCACCATCAAAACCGTGTCGGCTAACTTCAAACATCGGCACTAAATGGGCAATTTCTCCTGCTGTTGTGCCAAACCAGCGCTCTGTTGCCATTGGATTCAGCCATGCAATATAACGCGATCGCTGTTTCAACTGGTCTAAAATTTTTTGGGTTAACTCTAGCCGTTCCAGACTAAAACCGCCCCGTGCTGCTCCCCCATCACTAAAAATTAATACAGAGGAACGCTCTGGGCGCAACTGAGCTAGAAAATCTGTGACAGGTTCGGCTTTTTGGCGCGTCTGGTCATGGTAAAGATACTTAGTTGGGCAATTGTGAAAGTAGTAAATACTAGCTTTTCCTAAGCGTCCGCCTCGTAATGCTGTCTGGGCTAATCGCTGGGATAGTCCGTGAAAGGGAACCATTGATCCCTTATGGTCAATAAGCAACAGCAGTTCAGTTCTATTCACCCGATTGGGCATCAGTACAGGCTCTAGCAAAACCCCCTGCCGTACCACTTGCTCAATAGTTGCCTCTATGTCTAACTCTGTAGGCAAACCTTCGCGTACCATTCGGCGTAAATGCCGCCAGCTTTGTTTCATCTGCCGCCGCGTCACTGGAAAATACTCATCGGTTTCGGTAAAGCGATTAACAGTAATTTCCTCATTATTTTGAGTAGTAATCTGTACTGCTTCAGCCACTTGCATCTCATCCTGTACTTCCATTAATTCCGATGAAACGGGTATAGTGGCAGGTGTTGTATTGGGTGGCTCAGGTGAATAATTACCCTGACTTTCTAACGCTTGTTGTACTTCGGGAGATGGGGAGAAAGTAGTTTTCTCTTCTTGCCTTGTAACAGAAGGTTTTAGAGGATAAGGTTCTGTTATTACCTGCTGAAAGTGATAATTGAACAGATGTTCTTCATCCTGGGATTTCACCCACAAGGTACGGCACAGTTCTGCTAACGCTTCTTGGTCAGTCGTGCCAAAGCCTTCCTGTAAAGCTGTCAGAGCAAGGCGGTATTCATCGATACCCAAAGGCAAACCTGCCTCGCGCAGTTGTGTAAAAAGCTCAAGCAGTGGTAGTTCTTTGTGGAGAGCTTCTATCTTCATGCTTCTGGCTGCGATCGCATTTGTTCACCATAACGGCGATAATCATCCCAACTCTTCAGCAACACCCCAGGATACAGAAGTTCTGTTTTTAACTTGCTGAGAATTTCATCATCTTGATGATGACTAAGAATCCGCACCCAATCCATCAGTTCGCTGGTACTGACCTTTTTTCCTGCTTCGCCCTTGTCCCGTCGCATCTCTTCACGCAGTTCTAAAAAGCGGTCAATAATTGCGTCCACTAATTCCAAAGGCGAAGTTGTAAAACGAGTTTTAACAATTTCGATTAACTGCTGACGTTCAGGGAATTTTACATAGTGAAATAAACAACGACGTAAGAAGGCATCAGGCAAGTCTTTCTCATCGTTACTGGTGATAAAAACAATTGGTGTTCCTTTAGCCTGAATTTTCTTGAGAGGACTGTTTTGTTTTACTTCTGTGACTTCAAACCTTTGCTCATCAAGCTCTAACAGCAGATCGTTAGGAAAGTCAATGTCAGCTTTATCTATTTCATCAATCAAAACCACAGTTGGCTGCTCGTTGCGAAAGGCACGTCCTAACGGCCCCCACTCTACATAGGCATCAGCATTTTTTGCTTGGACTGCGGCTTCTTCATCTATTTTGGAAGCAGCAAGTTGAGCATCCCGCAACCTGCCAACTGCATCATAAGTATAAAGACCATCCCGCGCTCGACTAGTAGATTTGATGTACCAAGCTTCATAAGGTAAACCCAACTCATAAGCCACTGCACGAGCCAATTTTGTCTTGCCGCATCCTGGTTCTCCCTTTAATAGTAAGGGGCGTTCGAGGGCGATCGCTAAATTCACAGCCTCTACTAATTTCTCACTAGGCAAGTAGGGATACAAAATTTGCCCCGTCTCCGGGTCTTGCTCTCCTGGCTGGGGTTGAACTTTACCTATGTATTTCAGCCGCTTTCCGTCTAAAGTTCTAACCACCGAGTTTCTTCCTCCTGCCAGTTACAGCCACACAAACCAAAAATTTCAGCAAACACACGCTCTGGAATGCCTTCACTCTTCTCTAGAATCACCTGAACTGTATAGTTAATTTTTTTAGTCATCTGGATTGGTAGAATATCAATTGCATTTTCCATCCAGTTAACCAAGACTTCCTCAGATAAGGGGTCAATCATCGGTAGCCTAATAGGAATATGGGGTTTCCATACCAGATCGAGCTGATCTGCAAACTCAAGATTCCAAGTGTTGACACAACCATCTTGGTCAAGCAAAAACATCAGTAGAAAAAATTCGTTGCTTGAGCAAATTGTCTGTGGGGTTGAGTTTACCAGGGGCAACCAAAAATCACGGATTAATTCGTGCAGATAGGTTTCATCAATGCAATCGAGATCGTGAAATACTAGGATGATATGTTGAGTTTTCAATTGAGCAACTACATTCCTGGCAATCTCCTCATGGGATGAAAAATCTTGTACTCCGATCTGACGACCCAACTCTCTCCATAGGGCTGCAATATCGCTCCTAAGTACCCTGCGTTTGAGATGAAATGGGATTGGGGAAGTCACTGTACTTTCAGGAATTTTCTGTAACAAACGCTTCAGTAACCAGATTTGACCATATTCTGGAGAGCCATGAACTAAGAAAGCTCCTATACGTTTTTCTGTAATAAATTCTCGGAATAACTGTACCTGTGCTATGTAGTTGAGGCGAAACAGTTCACTGTGTATTGGCTCACTCTTGCAAGACCTCTCAATAATCTGAATCTGCTTCAGGAGGCGATCGCGCT
The DNA here is from genome assembly GCF_034530915.1 of Nostoc sp. DedQUE09. Lineage (NCBI taxonomy): Bacteria > Bacillati > Cyanobacteriota > Cyanophyceae > Nostocales > Nostocaceae > Nostoc > Nostoc sp. DedQUE09. Next base: position 32,094 of record NZ_JAVRCE010000052.1, on the reverse strand, counting down.
CTCCTTCAACCCGCTTAATCTCCTTGTCTAGCTGAAAAGCTACTGAAGCCCCCGCTTCAATGGCGTGTTGATTCCGCAACAACCTGATCTTCTCGCTAAACGCATCGTAGTGTTGTTGAAGTTCTTCCCGTTTTTGCTGTAAATGCCGAACTGAAGACATCTGTGAGTTTTAATACCCAACTATTGAGATATTACTATTTTTATTACAGGCTGTTTTCTAGCTGCTCAATCCGTTGAGTAAGTTGTGTTCTTTCAGCTTCAGCATTTTCAATCTGCTTTTCTAACTGAAACTTGACGACAGTGCCAGATTCTATTACTAAATCCAAGCGTAAACGGCTCAACTTCTGACTTAATAAATCGTACTGTCCCTGGAGGCTTTCGATTTCCTGTAAAATTCGCTGCCTTTGCCCCAGATTTAAACTAGTTGACTGTGCATTTGCTACTCCAGTTGATTTATTTAAGGCTATCTCCTGTACCTCTGAGGCTGGAGACACTGAGTTTTGTTTGGTGTACAGAACTGGAGTCAAATGTTCTGCAATGCCTTGCAATCTAATTTCGACACAACCGAACTTGTAAGCCTGATCTATCGTCCGCCTTGCTCCCAATGCTTTGTAAAAACCAACAGCAAAAGCGATCGCGGCTTGATCTCCAATTGCTTTATTCATGCCAATGACAAAAGGAATATGTTCTGCGATCGCTTTTGCTTGAGCTTCGGAATAGCACGCATTCAACATCACACAATTTATTTGATCGGCTACTAGTTCAAATAACGCCGCTAGGGCATCGGGTTGTACAGGTTGGTATTTTCCGAGTAAATCTTCAAGACAAAGCTCACCCGTACTGGTTCCATGTCCAGAGAAATGCACAATCTGTGGCTCAAAATCGAATATTGCTTGGCTGATATCTCCCGGACGTACAGATTCACGGGAGTCTAGAATAAATCTATCTCGCTCTTTTGCTAGTTGTAGTCTCTCACGAATATCACGCAACTCTTGTCCCAAGCGTAATCGTGCAGCATCACTGGGATCTGCTGCCAGAAACAGAATTTTGATTTGACCATTACTACTCATTTAGATGAGCAACCCAGAGCATGATTTTTGACTAAGTTCATTTTTACATAAGTCAAGACCATAATTGTTGTACTTTTGCCGCTGTTCCTATTAAAAACAAAAAAATCTGGCATTTAAGTTGAGAAATACTCAGGAAACAACCAAATAATTAATCTAGTTTCCAGGAGATAAACAATTTGTCATTAGGTTAAAGGGATTTGAATAATTGGAATTAGAACAGTAAAGCATATTTGGGAATATATCAGCAGATAGTGTCTGTGTTCAGTTTTCCCAATTTATGCTTACTGGGTTTCACGAGTCTTTATATTTTTGAGCAGATTTACTTCTAGTGGCGGCTACAGTCTCAAGTTACTTTTGCTAGCGTAGCGATATAAGGTTTATCGCTCCCCAGTATGCGGCTGGAAGCAAAAGGATTAATATGGCTCATTTAAATCAGCGTCGTCCCCAAAATGTCAACGGCGATTTTTATGTAGATACTACTTGTATTGATTGTGATACCTGTCGCTGGATGGCTCCTGAAGTATTTTATGATGTTGATGACCAATCGGCTGTTTATCATCAACCAACAAATGAAGCGGAAAGATTAGCCGCACTGCAAGCACTTTTAGCTTGTCCTACTAGTTCTATTGGTACAGTTGAAAAGCCAAAAGATATCAAAGCTGTTCAACAAAGTTTTCCAATATTAGTAACAGAAAATATTTACCACTGCGGCTATCATTCTGAAAAATCTTATGGTGCTGCTAGCTATTTAATTCGGCTTCCAGAAGGTAACATTTTGGTAGATTCTCCCCGGTTTACGCCGCCTTTAGTTAAGCGTTTAGAAGAACTGGGGCCAATTCGTTATATGTACCTAACTCATAAGGATGATGTGGCAGATCATCAAAAGTTTGCCGAGCATTTTCAGTGCGATCGCATCCTCCACACTGATGATATTACTGCTGATACTCGCAATGTTGAAATACAGCTAACTGGTTCTGAACCATTTACCTTAACTCCAGATTTATTAATTATCCCAGTTCCCGGTCACACGAAAGGACAAACTGTTTTACTCTACAAAAATAAGTTTCTCTTCACTGGCGATCATCTCGCTTGGTCAGAAAGCTTGCACCAACTGACTGCATTCCACAATGCCTGCTGGTATTCTTGGTCAGAACAGATTAAATCGATGCGTAACTTGGCTAATTACTCTTTTGAGTGGGTGCTACCAGGTCATGGACGAAGGTTTCATGCTGATCGGGAAACCATGCGCCAGCAGATGCACAAGTGTATTGAGTTAATGGAATCTTTGGATTGACCAAATAATTTATAATTATTCGGTTATATGGCAAAACCCACGAAAAACGTAACCCCCTAACCCCTTCCCGACGCAGGAAGGGGGAAATTTCAAAGTCTCTCCTTTTAAGAGAGAGATTTAGAGAGAGGTCACACTATATTGCATACAAACCATAAGCGCTATAACCTGAGTTTTAGCACCCTTTTAACCAAACACGGATTATGAAAAAGCTGATCAACAAGCCAGAAGACTTTGTGCGCGAAAGTCTAGAAGGTATGGCGGCGGCTCATTCCGATTTAATTAAACTGAACTACGATCCGACTTTTGTCTATCGAGCCAATGCACCTATTCCGGGTAAAGTAGCAATTATTTCAGGTGGTGGCAGTGGCCATGAACCAATGCACTCTGGCTTCGTGGGTAAAGGAATGCTTGACGCAGCTTGTCCTGGTGAGGTTTTCACTTCACCAACTCCTGACCAAATGCTAGAAGCAGCCAAACAAGTAGATGGAGGCTCTGGTATCCTTTATATCGTCAAAAATTACAGTGGCGATGTGATGAACTTTGAAATGGCAACTGAGTTAGCCCGTAGTGAGGGCATTCGATCGCTAAATATTTTGATTGATGACGATGTAGCAGTCAAGGATAGTCTCTATACCCAAGGACGGCGAGGTGTAGGAACAACAATCCTGGCAGAAAAAATTTGTGGTGCGGCGGCTGAGGCTGGGTATGATTTGCCACAAATAGCAAATTTGTGTCGCCGAGTAAATTTGAATGGGCGAAGTATGGGAATTGCTCTAACATCTTGTACAGCCCCCGCTAATGGAACGCCGACATTTGAATTGAGCGATCGCGAAATTGAATTAGGTATCGGTATCCACGGTGAGCCAGGAACAGAACGTACAGCGATAAAATCAGTAGATGAGATTACCGAAATTTTAACGCGATCGCTCATTGAAGATGCAGCATACACCCGCACGCTCCGCGAATGGGACGAAGACAAAGGAGAATGGGTAGATGTAGAGCTAACAAGTCTACCATTTGCCAAAGGCGATCGCTTATTAGCTTTCGTCAATAGTATGGGTGGAACTCCGATTTCCGAACTGTATATTGTTTACCGCAAACTCGCCCAAATCTGCGAACAGCAAGGATTGCAAATTGTGCGAAACTTGATAGGCCCTTACATCACATCTCTAGAAATGCAAGGTTGCTCCATTACCCTGCTGAAATTAGATGACGAGATGATCCGCCTATGGGATGCACCAGTCAAAACACCAAGTTGGCGCTGGGAAATTTAACTAATTACGAATTACGAATTACGAATTACGAATTACGAATTATGTTGAGTCAGCCGCAGATATTGCAATGGTTGCAGGCTTATGCAACCGAGATAGAGCAGAATAAAGCATATTTGACAGAATTAGATGCTGCGATCGGAGATGCTGATCACGGGATCAATATGGATCGCGGCTTCAAAAAGGTAAGCGCTCAGTTACCAACTCTTACAGACAAGGATATCAGCAGCATTCTCAAAGCCGTGAGTATGACCTTAATTTCTTCTATTGGCGGTGCTAGTGGCCCTCTTTATGGCACTTGGTTTTTAAGAGCCAGTACAGCAGTAGTTGGTAAGCAAGAATTAACAGAACAAGATGTTTTAGGAATACTGCAAGCAGGCTTAGACGGCGTGCTGCAACGTGGCAAAGCGCAACTAGGAGACAAAACAATGGTGGATGTGCTATCTCCGGCTGTAGACGCTTTTGGGCAAGCTATAGGAGAAAGTAAGGGAACGCTGGAAGCTATGCAACAGGCTGTAGTAGCAGCTCAAAAAGGGTTGCAGGAAACTATACCAATGCAAGCGAAAAAGGGACGGGCTAGCTACCTGGGGGAACGGAGTATCGGACATCCAGACCCAGGAGGGACTTCTACTTATTTGATGTTGAAAAGTTTGTTAGGGGTATTGGAAACCTAAAAATTCCAACTTATCTAATTATCTGATTCACAACAGATGCACTCTGAATACGCCATTTACTTCGTTGTCGAATCAAATCATACCGAACCCGCAAATTCTCGTTAGAAGAGTTTTTAAACTGACCATTTTCATATAACTGCGTCGCTTCCTTCACCGTAGCTACCACTGCGGCACGATCTGCAAATAAATCAATTTTCTCTACAGATTCCACCTTTACACTATGCTCGTACTTGCGGTAGCGGTTGTCAGACCTAGCCTGTTGAGCAATCACCCGCCATTGAGACAAAGCTGAACCAGTTAAAATCTGCTCTAAATTATTAATCTCATGATTCGGCCCTAAAGCTTCGGCTTTAGTAGATAGCCAAGTGCGAATGATTTCCTCTGCCGCTGCATCTGTTAAAGGGCCATCTAATCCTTGTGGTGGACTATTTGGATCGGGAATAGATATTGGTGGTTGATTTATTTGTACAAACAAATGTGAAGGAGGTACAGATCGTGTAGGAAAAAACAGATTTTTTAACCATCCAAAAGTTGTTGTGGCTAACACCCAGAAAACTAAAATACTCACTAAAGAAATAAACACTCTCCATACCAGCCGTGTTTTCCCTTCAATGGTGTTAGCAAAAGTTCGCCGCCGCCGAGGACGACGAGAATGGGGACGATTATCCGGTACACGCTCCCGGATATTAGATGGAGTAGGTTTTCTCCGCCGACGCTTTTGGTTCTGACCGGGTGTAGGACTTTTAGCTGAACCGTTCAAATTCTGATTAGTGCCTCTGCTCGTTCGTTCAGCAGCAGGAACCTCTGATTTTACACTTCCAGATGAATTCCACATTGGTGGTGAGAAGTTGGAATATTCTGGTGTGTCTGGCAAATCTAGGTCAGGTGTTCTGCTGTGGTTAAATTGCTTTGGAGTCCTAGTTGAATTTTTAGGGAAAGGCGAATTATTTGTCTGTGGCTGAGGAAAATTTTGGGGGTTAATTACAGCCCACTCATTAGTTGTTTCTGCATCCGTTGGCAGTGCTTCTAAATAAGCTTGTACCTGTTGGTTAGCAAAGTAATCTTTTAGAAAAGCTTGCTGGTTTGCTAAATCTCGAAAATGGGGAAATACTTCGTGTTGCAACCACTGTTCTGCATATAGACACAGCCCTGGTAATAAATCTGGAGAGTCTTGAGATTTTTCTCGAATAAAAGCTAAAGCTTCGTACTCCTGACTAAGTTCTAAAACCCGAGTTGCTTCTTCAGTTTGTCCCAAAAGTAACGCACATAAAGACTGTTCTAAATGTACATCTTGGCGCTTGCCGAGACGTATGAGCATTTGTCTTGCTTGACGAATTAAAGCAGGTTGCCGTTGAGCAAATCCCCGCGCTATCAACGCATAAACAGCTAAGTAAGTGGCAACAGCAGAATTGCGTTTGCTTTGGGCTTCAAATAACTTGTGCTGTTCGGCGACTGTTAAGTGGTTGCGTAACTGCTGAATAAACCGCAGAAAGTCATCTATGTTTAGACCAGAATCATCATTGTTCGTGCCATCAATCCCGCCACGATCTTCTAAGAGGTTTTGCAATAATTCCAAACCTTGGCTTCGTTCGGCAGTCTTTTCTTGAGGTAGTGCCAGCAACTCCAAAATTCGATATGGTCGCAATTTATAAAGATCCGCTTGAATTTCTGCCTGGACGCTGGCAAACAACCCTTCGCGTACTAGCAGTTCTTGACCAGTTTCTAAAGATATGGCGGCATTTTCATAATGACCTTGTTGCCACTGTTCACGACCTAATTCTAGACAAGCAAGGGCGACAGTGAGAACGACATCAGGATGTTCAGCACTTTCGTGTATTTCTTCGTCTGCTAAATTATTGCCTTTTCTTGCACTTGTAGCACCATTTTTATTTACCAGGTACGGACGACCTAATTTCAGTACAAGTTCGTATTCCCCCAACTCTTGCAAAATCAATAAAGCGCCCACTAATTCGTCTTGGCTAATTTCGATACCCAGACTCTGGGTATCACTACCCCTTTTGGTGCTTTCTGGAGGATTTTCCAGTGCTACTGTGGCAGCAGCAAGGTTATCAGGATCATAGGCGTGGGCAAGATAGAGATGATCGTAGGTACTGCGTTGTTTTGGATCTGATAAAACCACGTAAGCTTCTTCTATGAGTTGTTTACGAGAAGAAATTGCTGCCTGAGAATACTCACGTCGCGGCAATTGTACAATGCGATCGCTGTATGCTTGTCGCAATTGTTCTTCACTTGCCGCTAACGGTAGTCCTAAAATTCGGTAGTAATCTAGCGGAATTCGCACAGCCTACTTCCCCTGCACCGTGATCAACATAATTCACCTAGAGCTTTCCAGGCCTGTAAAACCGTGCCATAAAAATGCCGTATAGAATTTACTCTACAAGTGTATATTGCAACAACTTGTTTTGTACCTTCCCGAAATTTTGAGTCACATTCTAGTACTAATTTTTTGCTTTCGCCTAGAAAGCCTCAATTGTTTGTTTTAATTCTTAGTATTTTTGTTTAACACAACTATTATCAGCCTTCGATACCACAAACCACAACTACCGCTTTTAATTACGGCATAATTGTTGTGGTTGGAAGAATCTATTGATGATTGATTTTTTTGGGGCTTTCCCACTATGCAGTAACAAAAATACCACTATTGGGGATTTACCCTGATAACAGGAGACAAAAATCATATCATAATTTACCCTTTATTACAATTACCTATTTAGGTATTATAGATTTTTGCCTGCTTTTTTTTTAAATTGTTAATAGATATGCAGAAAGCAGTCTATCTTGATTGCTAGTCTGTAAAGGGGAATATTTAGGAGTGCTGAGTGCTGAGTTCTGAGTAAGAAGTAATGAGTAAGACGTAGTAATTGTGAATCTTTTCATTCAGTACTCGCTAATCGCAACTGATTTGATTCCTAGTCGAACACTCGTTACTGGGAACTGTTTCAGTGAGAGAGAAAAACCCAAAGCGGTAGATGTTGCCGTTAGCGCCAAATCCTCACGGGGCATAAGCTGAAAAGTTAAAAATCAAAAATTAAAAATTCAGCTATTCCCTAAGACCCTTTTTTGGTGCATAAATAAAGTTTGATCGTTGGGTCTTACAAACGCTAGCCTGTTAAAAGCCGAGGTGTTATCAGACCAACTTATTTAAGACCGTAACTTTAAGTTGTACAACAGGGATACTCAAAAATAATGGTTCAAGAGCGTACTTTACCCACTTTTAATCCTGCTACTACGCATATTACAAAAGAAGAAGGGTTACGGTTGTATGAGGATATGGTATTAGGGCGCTTGTTTGAAGACAAGTGCGCTGAAATGTACTACAGGGGCAAAATGTTTGGTTTTGTCCATTTGTACAACGGTCAAGAAGCCGTTTGCAGCGGTGTTGTGCAGTCGATGCGACCGGGTGAAGATTACGTTTGTAGTACTTACCGCGACCACGTTCATGCTCTGAGTGCGGGAGTACCAGCAAGAGAGGTAATGGCAGAATTATTTGGCAAAGCCACAGGTTGCAGCAAAGGGCGCGGTGGTTCCATGCACATGTTTTCTGCCGAACATCGCTTGCTGGGTGGCTATGCTTTTGTGGCTGAGGGAATCCCTGTAGCAGCTGGAGCGGCTTTCACGAGCAAATACCGCCGCGAAGTGTTGGGAGATAAAAATGCTGACCAAGTGACAGCTTGCTTTTTTGGCGACGGTGCAGCTAATAACGGTCAGTTTTTCGAGACGCTAAATATGGCAGCTCTATGGAAACTGCCAATTCTGTTTGTGGTCGAAAACAATAAGTGGGCTATTGGAATGTCTCACGAACGAGCCACTTCCCAGCCAGAGATTTATAAAAAAGCCAGTGTATTTAACATGGTGGGTGTAGAAGTAGATGGCATGGATGTACTAGCAGTCCGAGCCGTGGCTCAAGAAGCTGTAGCCCGTGCCCGTGCAGGTGAAGGCCCAACATTAATTGAGGCGCTTACCTACCGCTTCCGGGGTCACTCTTTGGCTGACCCTGATGAAATGCGAAGCAAAGCGGAGAAAGAATTTTGGTTCGCCCGTGACCCAATTAAGAAGTTGGCAACTTATTTGGTTGAGCAAAATCTGGCAGATGAGGGAGAAATCAAAGCCATTGACCGTAAAATTCAGGATGTAATCGACGATGCAGTTAAGTTCGCCGAAAGCAGCCCTGAGCCAGACCCTAGCGAGTTATATCGTTTCGTGTTTGCAGAAGACGAATAAACAGTGCTGAGTTATGAGTGCTGAGTGCTGAGTACTTTTGTATTCTGCTCAGGACTCAGCACTAAGTACTCAGCACTCCATCTTACCCAGGACTAAAATTTGTGTTTAGCATTGCAGTTCGACAGCAACAATACAAGACCTATATTCTTTCTGACGAAGCCGCTGGTTCTCAATTGGAAGTCGTACCCGAACGCGGCGGTATCATCACCCGTTGGCGCATTCAAGGGCAAGAAATTTTCTACCTGGATACTGAACGCTTTACTCATCCTGAGTTGAGTGTCAGAGGTGGAAATCCAATTTTGTTTCCTATTTGTGGCAATCTACCAGATAATACTTACACTCATAACGGTCAGAAATATACTCTCAAACAACATGGTTTTGCCCGTGAATTGCCGTGGAAAGTAACAGAACAAGAAACTGGAGATAAAGCTAGTCTCACTGTCGTTCTGAATAGCAATGAGCAAACCAAAGCAGTTTATCCTTTTGATTTTCAACTGGCTTTCACCTACGAACTTCAAGGTAATACTCTAGAAGTCCGCCAGCAGTATAAAAACTTGTCATCCACACCAATGCCTTTTTCGGCTGGTTTCCATCCCTACTTTCTGTGTGGTGATAAAACTCAGTTAGAGCTTGAAATTCCCTCTAAGCAGTATCAAGACAATCTAACTAAAGAAATTCACTCTTTTGACGGCAATTTTGACTTTAGCCGTGATGAAATTGATTTTGCCTTTGGACAGCTAACAAGTCAATCGGCCACTGCGATAGATCGCAGCCGGAAGTTAAAACTCACCTTGGATTATGATGATTTCTCTACCTACCTGGTATTTTGGACAGTCAAGGGCAAAGAATTCTACTGTCTAGAACCGTGGAGTGCCACCCGTAACTCTCTCAATACTGGTGATAACCTGACTGTGTTAGCACCAGGAGCTAGCCATACAGCATCTATAAGGTTGACTGCCAATTTTTTCTAAACCCCTTTACAAATCTACAGATGTCTGTGCTATGATGGCAAAGTTGCGAAATGCAGCGAAAGGGTCGCTAACTCAACGGTAGAGTACTCGGCTTTTAACCGATTAGTTCCGGGTTCGAATCCCGGGCGACCCATAAAATTAACATAGTATTAATTACATTAAAAGAAGGCGATCGCACCATCCAAGAAATTTCTGCAATTCGGTAGGATAGGCATAGACTAATCCCAAAGACCATTGTCATGGTAAAAACACTTCCACAGCATTGGACAATTCCCCTTCTGGAAAATGGCGACAAACTCAGCCTTTATGAATTTGAACGTCGCTACAATGCCATGCCTAACTTGAAAAAAGCCGAATTGATTGAGGGAATTGTCTACATCATGCCTGCTGCTTTACGTTTTAGAAGTCACGGTCAACCGCATGGTTGGATTCTTGCATGGCTCGGTACTTATGAAGCCGCGACACCTGGTGTAGCTTTGGGAGTAGAACCCACTGTGCGCTTAGATTTAGATAACGAACCTCAACCAGATGCTGTACTTCTGATCAACCCAGAAGCGGGTGGTCAAGCAAGGCTGAGTGAAGATGATTATATTGAAGGCGCACCAGAGTTAATTGTCGAAATTGCTGCTAGTAGTGTCGCCATCGACCTCCATGCAAAAAAACAAGCTTATCGTCGCAATGGAGTCAAAGAATATATCGTCTGGCAAGTACTCGATCAGAAATTGACCTGGTTCTATTTGGAACAGGGTGAGTATCTAGAGTTGGCTACTGATAGTAATGGTATTCTGCGAAGTCAAGTTTTTCCAGGGTTGTGGTTAGGGGTTGCAGAGTTATTAGCGGGGAATATGCAGTCCGTATTGACTGTTTTACAAACAGGCTTGCAATCTCCTGAACACGAAGCATTTGTCCAGATACTAGAGCCTTTTGCCTGATGCGATCGCTTGTAGATTTGCCAAAATAGTTAGGAGTGCGATCGCTTTGAGATGACCATTTTGGATAGTGGGCTACCAGAGCTACTAACTGTAGGGTAACTAAATGTACAGCAACACAGAGTAACTATGGCGCATAGTACAGGAGTATAGAACATATTTATAGTAACGATGGCGTAAACTTTTTCAACATATATACACCACACTAGTTATAATTTCCTATAAGTTGAAAAAACTCTTAAGATTTAGCGTAATGATTACGCTTCTCTCAGACCGACTAGCTGACAACCACATTAGGAGGACTATCTATGGCGCTTGTACCACTGCGGCTGCTGTTGGATCACGCAGCTGAAAACGGTTACGGCATCCCAGCTTTCAACGTTAACAATTTGGAGCAGATTCAGGCGATCCTGAAAGCTGCTGTCGAGACAGATAGCCCCGTAATTTTACAAGCTTCACGCGGCGCTCGTAATTATGCAGGAGAAAACTTCCTCCGCCACCTGATTTTGGCAGCGGTAGAAACCTATCCTCACATTCCCATTGTCATGCACCAAGATCATGGTAATGCCCCTGCTACTTGCTACTCAGCAATTAAGAACAACTTCACCAGCGTGATGATGGATGGTTCTTTAGAAGCTGATGCTAAAACTCCCGCTAGCTTTGAATACAACGTCAATGTTACCCGCGAAGTTGTAAATGTAGCTCATGCTTTGGGTGTCAGTGTTGAAGGTGAACTCGGTTGTTTGGGTTCTCTAGAAACTGGTGCTGGTGAAGCTGAAGATGGTCACGGGTTTGAAGGTACACTCGACCACTCACAACTGCTAACCGACCCCGATGAAGCTGTTGACTTCGTAGAAGCAACCCAAGTAGATGCTTTGGCTGTTGCCATTGGCACAAGCCACGGTGCTTACAAGTTTACCCGCAAGCCGACTGGTGAAATTTTGGCCATCAGCCGCATTGAAGAAATTCACCGCCGTCTGCCTAACACCCACTTGGTAATGCACGGTTCTTCTTCTGTACCTGAAGATTTGCTTGCACTGATTAACCAGTATGGTGGTGCAATTCCTGAAACCTACGGTGTACCTGTAGAAGAAATCCAAAAAGGTATTAAGAGTGGTGTACGTAAAGTAAACATCGACACCGACAACCGTTTGGCTATTACTGCTGCTGTACGTGAAGCTTTGGCTAAAAAACCAGAGGAGTTTGACCCCCGTCACTTCCTCAAGCCTTCTATTACATATATGCAGAAGGTTTGTGCTGAACGCTATCAGCAATTTGGCACAGCTGGCAATGCAAGCAAGATTAAGCAAATTTCTTTGGAAGATTTTGCTGCTAAGTATGCTAAAGGTGAACTTAACGTTGTTACCAAATCAGCTGCTAAAGTTTAATTTTGACAGCAAATAAATAGGAGCATAGTCTTGCTATGCTCTTAAAAAACTAATGATTTTAATGTTGTCAGAAACCGGGTGTTTACCCGGTTTTTTGTTTTATTCAAAAAGGGTGGGAATGGGAAATGGGGAATTGGGAATTGGGCATTATTTATTACCTTCTTCGCTTCCTGCCCCCTGCTTCCTGCTCCCTTGCTTCTTCCCCAGTCCCTAGAACACCCGATGCTGTAAAGAGGGCATTTGACGACGGACTTGTTCGAGCCTAGTAGGTTTGATTTCTGCGATCGCAATTCCCGGTTTTTCTCCAGCATCGGCTAAAATTACACCCCAAGGGTCGATAATGACCGCGTGACCGTGGGTTAGACGACGGGCGTAGTTATTCCCTGTTTGGGCGGGAGCAATGACGTAGGCGGTATTTTCGATGGCTCTGGCTTGTAGTAGTACTTGCCAGTGGTCTTTACCTGTAAAGGCGGTAAAAGCGGCGGGAATAAAGATAATATCGGCTCCCTTATCTGCCAGATGACGATACAGTTCTGGAAATCGTACATCATAACAAATAGAAAGCCCTAAATTACCGAGCTTTTCTGAGAAATGGACGGGGGGTAATTGCGTACCAGCCACAACCGTGCTGGATTCGCGGTAGGTGTTGCCGTCAGGGACATTAACATCAAATAGGTGGACTTTGTAGTAGCGGGCAAGCTCTTGACCGCTGGGGTCGATGAGTAGAGTAGTGTTATAAACTTTGCCTGTATTATCTACAGGAAGTGGAAAGCTGCCGCCCAAGATGGTAATTTGAAAGCGTTGAGCCATTTTTTTGAGAAATTTTTCACTTTCAAGAGCGATCGCATCACCTTGTGCGAGTTTATCTTTTTCTTCTCCCATATAGGAAAAGTTTTCTGGCAAACCCACCAATTCAGCACCTTGACGCACGGCAAGCTCTATTAATTCTTCTGCCTGTGCCAAATTTTTGTGTAGATCGGGCACACTGGTCAATTGAATAGCGGCGGCTAAATAAGACTTCATAGATTCAACAACGAACAGTTGATTTATGGAAAAGAGATTATCAAAATATATCGCTACTTCAACATTTGTGGAACTTAATTAGAAATGCGTCAGCATTGCTTTTCTTTAACACACTGGTTTTATTACCGATCTTAATCTTCCTCTAGGTTCTAGCAAACTGAGCAAGATAAAGATTAGGTTGTGATCAAACCTTGATAAAAACTGTCTACTATGGATATTTCTATTCTCATTCAAACATTTATCGCTGTGTTTGTCTTGGCGGATGCTGTGGGCAATATACCGATTGTTTTAGTTTTGACTAAGGGCATGATGCCAGACCAAAGAAACAAAGTTATAGATAAAGCAATTATCATTGCGATCGCAGTTCTTTTGTTATTTGCCTTTGCAGGGCAAATAATTTTAAATTACTTGGAAATCAGTATCGGCTCTTTGCGAGTAGCAGGAGGAATATTGTTGCTGTTAATTGCTTTGCAAATGCTGCGGGGAGAATTAGATCAGCCAATTATTGAAGAAGGACGCGATGTTGCAATTACTCCACTAGCTTTACCACTGCTAGCAGGGCCGGGGACTTTGACGACGGTGATGTTGCTGATGTCGAAATCACAGAGTCCGCATATTGCTGTGGCGGTAGGTATTTTAGGGGCGATGTTTAGCACTTGGTTGATTTTGCGTTTAGCAAATCTGATTGACCAGTGGATTGGTGCAGAAGGTGGAGTAATTGTGACTCAACTTTTGGGTTTTCTGTTGGCGGCGCTAGCAGTAGAAATTGGTAGTACCGGAATTAGGGAGTTGTTTTTGAGCTAGAAAACTCCTAAAAATATTCTGAAAGTGTATACAAATGTAAACAAGTTTGATCGACGGCAAATTTGCGCCTCTCAAACTTGTTTATGAAAATTAACTTTAAGTTAGAACACAATGGATAACTCAAGAGGATTTTATTGCCGATTGAGTTTCAAAGATGCTTTTCGAGAGTGGAAGCTAATGTAGTTTTAGGCACGGCGCCAACCACCATATCGACTTTTTGTCCACCCTTAAAAATCATTAATGTAGGAATGCTGCGGATGCCATATTGACTAGCAACATTAGGATTTTCATCTGTGTTGACTTTTACGACCTTTATTTGACCTTTGTACTGTTCGGAGATTTCATCGACAACAGGAGCTACCATACGGCATGGTCCGCACCAGGGTGCCCAAAAGTCAACTAAAACTGGTACATCGCTGTCGAGTACTTCTTGCTTGAAACTAGAATCGGTAACTTGTGCGGCTGTTGACATGCCTAAAACCTTCGCCAATAATATCTGAACTTGGTGAAAATTCTACCATAGCAAAAACCTCAGCTTGGGAGTGCGAGGATGTACATTTGCAAAGAAGCTCTAGAATTTATTTACAAACATAAGGAACCGCCCGAACAGTAGTCCGGGCGGAGTGTGGTGTGAGGAGTGAACGGAAACATGCGTCTCCGCTATATCTATTGTAAGCGACATATCGGATTTTTCCAGCAATTGTTTAGGCGACCAGAAAAATTTATTGAAGGATTAGGGATTACGATTAAAATAAATCTTTCCCAGTCCCCATTCCCTATTGCCTTATTTCCCCATACCTAATTGTTGAGCTTTTTGGTAAACTTTGCCCTCGGTTAATAAAGAAGGTGCAATCACAACTTCCACTTGCTGCATTTCTTTAATATTTTTCGCTCCCAAAGTACCCATGCTGGTCTTTAAGGCTCCTAAAAGATTGTGAGTGCCATCATCTAGTCCTGCTGGGCCAATGAGTATTTGCTCTAGGCTACCAGTGGTGGCAACGCGAATGCGAGTGCCACGGGGCAAAACTGGGCTAGGAGTCGCCATACCCCAATGATAACCTCTTCCAGGGGCTTCTGCGGCTCTGGCAAAGGGGGAGCCAATCATCACACCATCTGCACCACAGGCGATGCATTTACAAATGTCGCCACCAGTGATTAAACCGCCATCAGCAATAATGGGAATATAGTTGCCAGTTTCTTTGTAGTAATCATCTCGTGCTGCGGCACAATCTGCGATCGCAGTTGCCTGTGGCACACCCACACCCAATACGCCACGAGAAGTACAAGCCGCACCAGGCCCAATTCCCACCAATACCCCAGCCGCCCCAGCTTTCAACAAATTCAACGTGACTTCGTAAGTCACGCAATTCCCCAACACCACGGGGATGGGCATGGAACGACAAAACTCTGCTAAATCGAGTGGTACTAAAGACTCTGGTGACAGATGTGCAGTAGAAACTACCGTAGCTTGAACAAAAAATAAATCTGCCCCAGCTTTTGCCACTACCTCACCGTATTTACTTGCACCGGCTGGAGTTGCACTCACCGCTGCAATGCCACCTTGTTGTTTAATTTCCTGAATACGTTGTTCAATTAATTCCGGCTTTATTGGTTCGGCATAGAGTTCTTGCATGAGGGCAACAAATTCATCTTTCCCCACAGAGGCAATCCGATCTAATATTGGCTCAGGGTCGGCATAGCGAGTTTGAATACCCTCTAAATTGAGGACACCTAATGCTCCTAACTGTGACAAACGTACAGCCATACGAACATCTACTACACCATCCATAGCACTAGCAATTATCGGGATTTCTCGCTCAATATTGCCAATACGCCACTTAGTATCTGCCAAACTGGGGTCTAGTGTTCTATTACCAGGGGCTAGAGCAATTTCATCTATTCCGTAAGCTCTGCGAGCTGTTTTTCCCCGCCCAAGTTGAATTTCCACGCTTTAACTTTACTCAAATCTGTTTAAGCTAGGGTATCAAATTGTGGGGAAATTTGGGGCGTTTTTTTCCCGAACCATATAAGTGACTAGTGACAGATGTCATTAGTCATTTGGATTTTGACCAATTCCAAAATCTAAAATTAGATTGATTACCGTTTATTTTTAGCGGCATCCACACCAGTGTAACCAGTTGCTAACCAAATTATCGCTCTAGCTCCATCACGAACAGATTTTTCGATAGATTCAGGGGGTTTTTCGGAAGGAACTGGCACTGGTTTTAAATAAATACCCCGACTGCCCAAAATAATTTCGCCGATGACACAAGCCCGACGCATGTGGAAGTCGGAAGTAATCAAATAAACGCTCTTAATGCCGCGAGCTTGCAAATCATCTACCAAAGTAGTAAAATTAGTAACTGTATCTACTGCTTCATAATCCAAGTGTAAACGTTGAGGATCAACACCAGCTTTGGTAAACACTCTTTGGGTGAATGTACGTGGGCTGCCGCCTGTAATCCAAATTGGTATATTTGGATGCTCGCGAACGAATTTTGCTGTAAATTTTTCGCGCTCTAAATGTCTCGTTGAACCACCTAACACTACAACTGCTTGCGGCTGCACAAATTGGTTTTGTACTTCTTTATATCCCCACCACATAAATATTGGTAGGACAAAAGCCATAAAGCGAAAAGATTTATTTGTAAAAAGTAGCTTATTCAAGGCTCAATAACTTAATTTACTTAATGCACAATTTTCTCTGGCTATAAGAAAAAACAATTGATAAGTAGAGTAGCAAACTTCCAAAGAATCTGCCCAAATTCTGCCCAAATATAAATTTGGTCGTTTTTCGTGCAACAGCGCGATTAAGCGTGCCTGGAGTTTTTCCTCTAATTGATGGATTATCCTAACCGATATCGGACAATTCATCAAAGGGTTCTAACCACTTTATATAGTAGTTCTCAATTGCACGGAATACAGGAGGCAGTCGCGTGGACGGATATCCCGACTTGGGCGAACTGGCATACCACTGTTAGGGGCGCAGCAATGCTCTTACCATATTAATTGCTGTCTATATGAATTGTCTGAACATAACGGGACTGGTGCGACTTGAACGCACGACCTGACGCTTAGGAGGCGTCCGCTCTATCCAACTGAGCTACAACCCCAACTGCGAAGCATATATAATTATAGCAGTAGTTTTAGGGAGAATGCCAAAAATTATCCCATGAGCCGCCGCCTACTTCTAAACCACAAAGAAAACTTTCAGCTTTTAGAATTATTTTAGATTTTCTCCCATTTAGTTCTCGTAACTCTAAATTTAGTTTTCCTTGCATGGTGTCCCGGCAACAGTATCTTAAACCTTCTGCTGTGGGCGCACGTAGAGGTGTACCAGGTAAATCCGTGGTTCCTGTCAATTCAATTTCATAACTAGAGTTGCTAGCTTTCATTTGCCATCTGCCCCAAGGCTGAATTTCCCACTCTACTTGTGAATTCCAGGGAACGAATTCATAAAACTTGCCTTGATAATGCAGTCCAATCATTGCTACAGATTCCATCCACCACAGCACACCCCGCCGTCCACCGCCAGCAGTTAATGCTAAGTCGGGTTCACCCTCGAAATAATTACAATTTATCCAAAACCATTTTTGAGGAAAAGCACCACCCCAATTTTTCTCGCCATAGGCTGGGGCGTTAGTGAATTCGTAGATTTTGCCATTCCAGTCAATCTTCCCACTGGCTAAACCGTGAGCCATCAAAATTTGCCATCCAGGTTCAAAAATCTGTAAGAATGACAGCCAGCCTGCGGTTGATTGCTGAATGCCATTTTGATTGCCCCAACCGTATACTGGTTGAATTTCATACTGCCAACGGCAATAATTATTGGTGGCGCGATCGCGAATTATTCCCTGATTCAAAGTAGCTGTGGCTTGATATCCCTCTTGAACGTGATACTCAAACTCTGCTGGCAGGAGGTATAGGGGAGAAACTTGCAAATTATTTTTACCCCAATGACCTAAACCTAAAACATCCCGACTACCCCAAAATTTGTTGACATCAGGAAAAGTACGGCAGAGGTATTCATCATCTGGGCCAAGGATTTGGGCTGCACCGCCGCTGTGAGGTTTACCGCCGATGGGATCTTCAATGGAGTACATAAAAGCGAATGTTTGCCCAATTTCCGGCAACGTGACGCGGTAATACCAGCCTTCAAAGAAGCGACGGCTACTGCCATCCCAGTGATAACCAGAATGGGGCGTTTGGGTTGATTGGAGAGGATTTTTGGGAATAGTTAACATAGGTTTAGATAGTTGCCGATTTTTTCAGTATGCGCGATCGCTTCGATATCAATGATGCTTATGAAATTCTTGGGCTGAAACCCGGTGCGTCTCAAGCACAGGTGAAGCGAACTTACCGTAAACTGGTGAAAATTTGGCATCCTGATCGCTTTGCCGATCAAAGGCAAAAACAGGAAGCTGAGGAAAAAATTAAATTAATCAACGCAGCTTACAACAGGCTCAAATCTGAAATTCCATCTGAGCCTCCCATTCCTGAAAATCCATCTTCATCTTCGCCTAAAAATCCCCCAAAAATATCTGTCAATCGTTGGGATGCAGAAACTTTCTATACTTTAGGAGTAGAAAATGCTACACAAGGAAGATATGAGGATGCGATCGCAGATTTTACTCACGCAATTCGTCTCAATCCTCATTATGTTGACGCATATAAATATCGTGGGCTAGTTTGCTCACAATTGGGATACGAATATAGAGCCGCTTCAGATTTAAATAAAGCTGCACAAATAGAAGAAGAGTTAAAAAATCCGGGGAGTACGCGTAGATCGCGATCGCCTAGATATGTATCAAAACCTAAACCTCTGGTAGAAAGATTTTGTCAGAGGATAAAAAGTTTACTGCGGCTAAATCGGCGTTGGAGATAAAGAGCGAATATAGTTTAAGACACTTCAGGCGGCGACACCAGACCTGGAGGGAGTTACTCTTGCGGAACATCGCAGCTATGTTGGTTCGATCGCTTTTAGTCCCGATGGTCATATTGTTGGGTTAACTCTGTCGCTTTCAGTCCCGATGGCAAAACTTTAGTTAGCGGTAGTCGAAATATGACCCTCAAGCTTTGGCGATGCAACATCTAACAACAAATTAAAAATTTAGAGAATTGAAGCAAATTACTAGATTTTTTGATCGATGCATTAATTGACAGTTTAATAACATCTATCTTTGGGATACTCTTTCTCTTGATTAAGTATTAACTCTCTAAAGATTAAGTATTAACTCCCTGGAGATAGAGCCAGTTGTTTAATCGCAGAGGTTATTCTGAGATTACCAACAGTTGAGTAGCAAATAAGACTCAATCTTTATCAGCAACATATATTTTCAGTTCATTAAAATCCTTGTTTTCACAAAGCTTTAGTTTGTCAATATCGTATCTGAGGAGTTAAATCAAAGCTATGTCTATTCCCAATGAACGCGAAAGCAAAAACAGTGAAGTTAGGCAAGAATCTTACACTGATATTAATGGCAATACTCAGACCCATTTTACACAAACCACTGAAACAGTTAAGAACAATACAACTAATCCCAACTCTTACACTAACGGTTACGTACATGGTCGAAATGTTGAGCGTAGCTACCAGCAAGCAGATTTAGCCCAGCGTGATGAAAACAATGCTAGTGGTGGTTTGTTGTTGGGTATTATTATTACTTCCCTGCTTGGTTTGGTTATAGGTGGGGTTTGGTACTTCAACCAGCAGAATAACGCAGCGGTTAACAATGCTGTGCCGGTTGTGGTTCCTGTACCGAGTAAGAGTGATCCAACTCCCAGTGCATCTCCTCAACCACAAACGAAGATAATCGAAAGCATTAAGGAAGTCCCTGTACCTTTTGCTGTTCCTGTTCCTCAACAGCAAGTTACACCTCCGTCTCCACCTCGCCAACCGGATATTAACATTACTATTCCACCCCAGCAGCCTGCGGCAGAAAAAGCACCTTCTGTAACCCAGCCAGCTCCTAAAGCGGCACAAAGTCCGGCGACGAGTCCAACTACTAATACTCCGGCTTCGCAGAACGATAGTTCTACTAATACTGTTGCTCCTGGTACAAAAAGTGACACCTCTAAAAGTACTACACCTCAAGGAGTAGACCAGTCAAACAGTACATCTAATAGCGATTCTTCTACCGCAGGCGCTTCTGGTCAATAAAGGCTTCTGAACTTTCAGTCCACTTGGTAATGTTGGCGTGAATGCCAACATTACCAAGTGGGACAAATTTTAAGCAATATTTCGGAATTGTTGCGATAAATTAATGGTATTCAAGTTTAGTAAACGTGTCTTGTAGCTAAACAAACACAATGCTAGATTAAGACCAAGGTACAAACAGGTTAAAAGTTAAACAAAAACTTTCAAGTTAGAGCCTGTGCCTCCTGCTCTAATCTTATCGCGATCGCTCTGAAGTTGTGACATCCATTGAATGTGTTTTTGCCTTAAGTTCAATGAGTTCGTTTTGGAGGTTTTAAGACGCACAGCCAGAAAATGCCTGCCTAGTTGGAATATTAAGGATGTGCAATTCTGAGTAAAGCGATCGCGAATACTGTCCAACTTAGTTGAGTTACTTACTTCTGAATTTTCCAATCTTCAAGGAACCGCCCTAAGCTGCTGATATTTATCCATCGTAGCTTCAGGCGGTTTCTGCTTTGAATTTTATGCATTTTAAATTACACTCTGATCGGTTAGGTTTGTCATTTGTCCTTTGTCCTTTATTTAGACCAATGACCAATACTTCGACTACGCTCAGTACAAGTGACCAATGACCAATACTTCGACTACGCTCAGTACAAGTGACTAATGACCAATACTTCGACTACGCTCAGTACAAGTGACTAATGACCAATTAAAGTAATTACAGTCACTTCAGGCGGACAAAATAAGCGTCCTGGTTTATAAGTTCCTAAACCACGATTGACATATAGTTGATTTTCTTCCACCTGATGAAACCCTTGCGCCCACTCCCAATATCGGACTACTTTCGAGCAGTCTCCTAAGAAAAATGTTACCCAACGCCGTAATTTTTTGGGAATTTGTTTGAGGAGCTTTTTGTAATAAAGTACTAGAGGGCCAATGCCCGGAATGACGATATGACCACCGTGGGTATGACCAGATAGTTGCAAATCTACGCGCCATTGTTGCAATATCTTAGCTGTATCTGGGTTATGAGATAAAACGATGCGCGGTGTAAGCGAATCTAGTTGATTCATCACTGGTGCGGGGTAAAATTCCCGTGACCAATAATCAGCTAGTCCTACCAATGGTAATTCTTTTCCCAATGGATAGGCAATTTCATTCCAAAGCACATGCACCCCAATGCTGGTTAGCGCTTGTGTAACTTCTGCTTTGGAGTGGCTGTAATAGATATCGTGGTTCCCAAGTACTGCGTAGATACCACAGCGACTTTGCAGATGCTTGAGTCGAAGCACCAATTGATGAATTGGTGTGGGATCGTCAGTTACGTAGTCACCAGTTAATAGAATTAAATCTGGTTCAGCTTCATTAGTAAGTGCGATCGCTTTTTCTAACATCTCTTCCGACAGTCGCAAACCATCATAGTGAAAATCCGACAACTGTACTAATGTTGTACCTTGTAAAGATGCAGGAAGTTCCGCAATCTTAACCGTTATTTTATCTACTCTTAAATGTCCCGTAAACAACCAATGCATAAGTTAACCGATACTCCTCATACCAGCGTTTACAGCTTACCAAAAATAAAAATGTAACTTGATAAAATGCAATAATTTATGTCATCTACTTCAGATACAATTAATTCATTGATTTAAATTTTGGCGATGAAAGTAGCAGGTTCTGCCTGAATTTGCAGACACTCATTAGCCAAAGTACCTGCTGAAATTGCGTTCTTTTTTGTTAAATTTGAAATTACCTACTCACCTTGTAGGGTGATTATAGTAACTTCTGGGCGGCAAAATAAGCGTCCTGGGAGGTAAGTTCCCAAACCACGATTGATATATAACTGATTTTTACCTAGCCGATGCAAACCCTGCACCCATTCCCAATGGTTGACTACAGAAACATTTACTTCTAGAAATGGGAATCGACGCCTCACTTTTCTGGGTATTTTTTTTACAAGCTTTTCGTAAAGCAACGCCGCAGGGCCAATTCCGGGAATCACGATTTGACCACCGTGAGTATGACCAGATAATTGTAAATCAACTCGCCATGTTTGTAATATCTCCGCAGTATCTGGGTTGTGGGATAAAACAATGCAGGGTGTATCGGGGTTTAGCTGGTTCATAATTGGTGCGGGGTGAAACTCCCGTGACCAATAATCAGCCAGTCCAACAAGTGGGAATTCTTTTCCTAGTGGATAGGCAATTTCGTTCCAAAGTACGTGAATGCCAATGCTAGTAAGGGCTTCTGTTACTTCTGCTTTTGCCTGTTTATATATATCGTGATTGCCAAGGATAGCATAGATACCACTGCGACTTTGCAAATGTTTGAGTCGAAGTACCAGTTGGTGAATTGGTGTCGGATCGTCAGTTACGTAGTCCCCAGTTAATAAAATTAAATCTGGTTTTGCTTCGTTAGTAAGTGCGATCGCTTTTTCTAACATCTCTTCCGACAGCCGCAAACCATCGTAGTGAAAATCTGACAACTGCACCAGCTTTTTACCTTGTAACGATGCAGGCAACCCTGCAATGTTAACCGTCAATGCTTCTGTACTCAACGGCCCAGATAACAACCAATGCATAAGACGTTCAATAAACTTCAATCATAGCGCTTACAGCTTAACGAAACATTGTCAGTTCGTGTACAGCGACCAGTGCAAGTTGTTGAAAATTTTATGAAATCTGTGGATTTTAGCTTATTTATACTTATTTAAATCAGACGTAAGTTTGGTGTTAATTTATGTCAGAGTATAGTGCATTTCTGTGAAAATCAGGGGGATAGTAATTCATGTTACGTATATAAATCAACTATACGGTCAAAGTTTATTTATTTGGGTATACTATGTTACGTACTCCTGCATTGAAGCAAAACACCTAAAGTTGTTTATGTCATCATCATTAGAGCCACAATTCATCCAGGATTTTACCCACTTTGAGCAGCACGTAGCAAAACTAATCCATAAAGCAGATTGGACAGTTGAAACTGCAAAGACCAATCAACCTGGCTACGATCTAGTAGTTAAAAAAGGAAACCTAGTTGGTGTTGTTCAGGTTAAATGGCTAAAAAGTAACGTAACAGCGCCACAGCTTTTAAAGTTTGCTGACTTTTTAGATTCTGACGAAGGCAAAAAATTTAATTTTGGTTGGTTTATAACTACAAAAGGATTTGGCGGCCCAGCATTGGCGTTAATGAGAACCTGGGGTAAAGATACTAAAGTTCGCTGTGGGATTGCCGATGAAGATAAACTGGTTGCCATTAATGGCCCTAATCCTCCTGAGCCTCCGCGAGAACCTCAAAAAAAAGTTTATTTTGGAGTTTTTACCTGTAAAGGCGGAGTAGGAAAAACAACTGTAGCAGGTCATTTAGCAGGAGCATTAGCGCTGCAAGGATTTAATGTAGCACTTGTGGATTTAGACCCAGAACAAAATCTGCAAAAATTAGTAGGTGATGGGGTTTTTGTTCCCAATCCTAAAGGGGTAGGTACAACTATTCAAGTTTTTGATGGAAATGATTGGCATGAAGATGCTGCCCGTGACTGTCAAATAGTAATTTGCGATTGCTCGCCAGCATTAGAGCGTAATCCCTCAGAGCTAGTTAAGCGATTAGATTATTGTATTATCCCAACAACCTTCAATCCACTGGGAATAAGCAAGCACGGTAAAGTTATTCAAGATACTGTTAGAGAAATACGTGAAATCAATAATTTAGCTCATTTATTTGTACTAGTTAACAACTTTAAAGATCCTGGTATTAAACGCTTAAGGCTTCTTAAAGAAGTCTATTCTAATGCTTATAAAGAAATTAGTAAAATAGATAAAAAATTTCATTGTATAGATCCAGAAGAAGTTTGCATTCGGACTAGCGACCTACTTTACTACTGGGGTATACATATACTCGAAAATCCAGAAAATCCTGCCAGTAGATTAGCTTTTGATCTAGTTGGTGGAAGATGCTACCCGCGTGAAGATTTTATCAACTTAGCAGATTACATTGAAAGAGAAGCTGGTATAGGAATTCTTAGAGCTAGTTAAAACTGTTAAGATAATTTTACACTTAGCGATCGCTAATCTTCTTATAAAATTTTTACCAATATCTGTCCCAAAATCGAGCCTAATACAGAAATTCCCCTCTAACCTGACGGTGTAGAGAGGGTAGAAGGAAGGTCCTAATGCACTTAACAATGGAGGGAGCCTGGGGTTCGGTCTGTATTGGACTCTACTGATATGAGAACCTCTATGATTACAAAACAGCGCCAGACTTATCACAGACTGGCGCTATTTTTTTAATTTAATTCACAGTTAAAAATAGTTAAAAGAATTTGCTAAATCTTTGTCATTCATTCACCGCATTTTTTTATACAGCACTGCGGTTGGTTAATAAGTTCCACAAGAAAACTGCGACAATTGCACCAAGAACTGCTACTGCAATACCTGGAATGCTGAGACTAGGAGCTGCTAGAGATAAAGTTCCCGTACTGAAAAATACACCTAAACTACCGCCAACAAAAGCACCGATGATTCCTAACAATATGGTTCCTAGAATTCCGCCACCTTGATGACCAGGGTAGATAGCTTTCGCGATCGCACCAGCAATTAGACCTAAAACAATCCAAGCAAGAATATTCATTGTTGTTAAGTTGGTAAACGTTTTTGACTTACAAGTACATATTAACGATCTTCATTTCTAACTTAATCTACCATCAGAATTAATTATGAATATCCATTAGGAATAGTTTAATTGCTACTAGATTTTTTAATATATTGCGGCTACTATCCTGGTTAAGACAAGTCGGCTAAGGATAGGTGGACAGAGACAGCCGCTCTCTTAGGATTTGCCAATGTCCTAAGCTGTCTGATCGCTTCTATATCACCAATTTGAGGTAGATAGTCAATTAAAAAAAAGCTCCTAGTAGGTCTTTAACTAGGAGCTTATATAAACTATTGCTTGGTAATTGCAGTATATGCATTTTCAATTAGCTCTCTCCTCTACTAGAAGAATTAAGCTGAGTTTTTAGAGACTGCCTCTAAAGTAATGTAAAGGAAGCAAAATCAGGCGATTGAGACGATCGCCTATCCCTTTGCAAGTTTATGTCTAGTTTTTAATTTTTAATTGCTGCACGCTCGCTGCCAATGACTTGATGGCTGATAAATGGCAACAGTCTGCGGTAAGACCAATGCATACTTAGAAAAATCAGACTTACTAAGGTTAGCAGCATAACGCCCAGAATCGTTGTATATGACTTAGTGCGCCACCAAAAGTCATTTGCTCCTAGTCGCACAAGCTTCCCTAAGTTAGCTATATCAGCGCTTTCAGAAGCGTGAATGTTGATTGGTAAGGATGCTGCTGTGTTTTGTTGTGCAATTGTCATTTTAATTACTCCTTTAGACCCAAATGCTGAGACACTAACTTAAACTACGGTAACACTATAGGTTTTATGTTATTTATATGTAATATCTCATAGCTTGATGCAATAAGCAAGTTTTAAGGGCATTGGGTATAGGGCAAAACAGTTGGGCTAACATTACTAGCACTCTTGAGGGGCATTGGGCATTAGTATTAAAAATTAGTATTTATTAGATTGAAAACTATTCTTTAGTCTCAATCCCTACTCCCAGTCCAGAATCTCTAGTCAAAATGCCTAATCAAATTTGGTTCTCACAGTTGGAAAAACACCGAGCGATCGCAGTCATCCGCGCTGCTCAAATGGAACTGGGACAACAAATGGCAATGGCTGTAGCATCTGGGGGAATGCAGCTAATTGAGATTACCTGGAATAGCGATCGCGCTGGGGAATTAATCAGTCAACTACGTTCGGAATTACCAGCCTGTATTATTGGCACTGGTACGCTATTTAATGTGCAGCAGTTACAAGATGCGATCGCATCTGGGGCGCAATTCCTCTTCACACCCCATGTTGATTCGGCAATGATTCAAGCAGCACAAGAAAAAAATGTGCCGATCATACCAGGAGCTATGACTCCCACAGAAATTGTTACCGCCTGGAGTCAGGGCGCTAGTTGTGTAAAAGTGTTTCCCGTGCAAGCAGTGGGAGGGGCTGATTATATCAAAAGTTTGCAAGGGCCACTAGGTCATATTCCCTTAATTCCTACTGGTGGTGTGACTCTCGAAAATGCCAAAGAATTTTTGCAAGCCGGAGCGATCGCTGTCGGTTTGAGCGGGGAATTATTTCCCAAAAAGCTTGTCATAGAGAGAAATTGGTCAGCGATCGCATCTGGGGCAAGAAAGCTGATACAACAGTTAGGTTAACTTAGAATCAAATCATCAAAATTCACGTCTATTAAAGTAATAGATAGGGAAATAAAGGTGAAAGCTGATAAGTTTCTCAAGACCCCATGATTTGAGTGTGAGTGTATCTAAAATGAAAAAACTAATTAATCCTGACTGGGTGCGTCGTTTACAAATACTCCTCACTGGTACAGCACTGTCCGTAAGTGTTTTTACTACTACTGGAACTAGTGAAGTTTGGGCTAATTCCAAAAATCAAGTGATTGCGCAAAGAATCCAGACATTACAAAAATCGGATAAGCGCTGGATTCAAATTGATCTTTCAAAGCAACGGTTAATAGCTTGGGAAGGTGACAGAGTGGTTTATGGAAGTGCTATTTCCTCTGGCAAAAAATCCACTCCCACTCTTATTGGTACTTTTAATATTCAATCCAAGTTCAAAACTACACGGATGCGGGGAAGCGGCTACGACGTTCCCAACGTTCCTCATGCGATGTTTTACCAAGGCAACTACGGTATTCACGGGGCTTACTGGCATAAAAGGTTTGGCACGCCAGTCAGCCACGGCTGTGTGAATCTCGCACCTAAACATGCTAAATGGCTATTTGAGTGGGCATCGGTAGGAACACCAGTAGTTATCCAGAAATAGTAGGTGAAGCAACCAAAAAGCAATTTAGGTAAAATCATTAATAACAACGAATCAAGACAATTGAGTGATTCCCAGCAATATTTGATGCTGGGAATCTTCGGAGTCGGAATTACCAAATTTGAAATAAAATATAGAAGAGGGTATTTAGCGATTTACCTGAAAAATAAGCGAAAATCCTGACAATCGCTGTGTGAAATTAAAAATGCAAATATAACTTTGGGGAAAGTTTGTATTTAGGCATTTAAATAACAGTTTTTTTGTAAAAATGTCCTTTGTAATTAGTCATTAGTCATTAGTCATTGATCATTAGTTAGAACTCATCATTTAATCAAGGACAAATGACAAATGTGCAAATTAGATGCAGATCAGCTTAGGACTTGTTTTAAAAAGTATTAGCGGATGAATTGCGTAAATCCTCAACAGGAAGCGAGTAGTCGATCTGGAAATTTGTAGTTTTCCAGAAAGTTACTTCACTTCATAATTTTTGCGTAGTTTATAAGGCAAGGCATAATGCAATTTTGGATTCGCAGTGGTAGGATTCGTTCTTCAGGAACTTTTTGTACAGGCGTGGCGCTGATGATGACAACTTTATTCTCTTGGTCATCACCTTTAGCTGGTACACCCAACTTTACTACAGCAACAGCCGCGTCAGCGAATGAAAAGAGCTTCACTGCATCTAATATCAGGCAAACATCCCAACCTCGCTGGATTGAAATTGACTTGTCAGAGCAACGCTTACGTGCATGGGAAGGTAAAAGGCTTGTTTATTCATACCGCATTTCTGGAGGCAAGCGATCAACTCCCACACCCATAGGTAGATTTCGGATTAATTCTAAGTATCGCACTCACCGCATGCGAGGCAGAGGCTACAATATTCCTGATGTTCCTTACACAATGTATTTCTACAGAGGCTACGCCATCCACGGCGCTTACTGGCATAATCGTTTTGGCACTCCAGTCAGCCACGGTTGCGTAAATTTACCTGTTAAACAAGCTCGCAATCTTTACAACTGGGCTAGGAATGGAACTTTAGTAGTGGTGCGGAAATAATTCGTAATGACGCTCGATAGCGTAGCGTTAGCGACGTAGGAGCGTCTGACTCGCTAACGCTGCGCTAACGTAATTAAGGGTTGCAATTCTGTCTTTGATGTATGGACAGGTGCGTTTACCAAGTGTAACGCACCCTATCACTGCTAGACTAAAAACACATCTTCGAGGGATTTAGGAGCTATGAGCTACTCAACTACTCAACTACTTACCCTGGAGGAATTTCTGAAGCTCCCAGAAACAAAGCCTGTAAGCGAATATATTAACGGTGAGATTATTTCTAAGCCAATGCCAAAAGGGAAGCATAGTCGATTGCAACTAAGACTCTGCAATAGCATCAACGAAGTAGCAGAAAGCCAAAAAATTGCTTATGCATTCCCAGAGTTGCGCTGTAGCTTTGGTATCCGCTCAATTGTCCCTGATGTATCGGTTTTTAACTGGTCACGAATTCCCTTTGATGCTGATGGAGAAGTCCCCAACGATTTTTTGCTCTGGCCAGATTGGACAATTGAAATTCTCTCCCCAGAACAGAGTTCAAACCGAATAATTGGTAATATTCTTTACTGCTTACAGCATGGTTGTCGATTAGGATGGTTAATTGATCCAACGGATCGCTCAATTTTGGTTTTCCGTCCGGGCCAACAACCAGAGTTATTACAAAAGAGCGATCGCTTAGAAGTTTTAGAAGAAATTAACCTAGAAATAACAGTAGAGCAAGTTTTTAGTTGGCTGAAGATGGAAAATAGCTAGCAAAAGAATTAGTTTAGTCTGCGGCAATAAAAGCGATCGTTTTACTAAAGTGAGAGCACATTCCATTAGGATTTAGGAGCTATGAGCGCTACAACTACTCAACCTCTGACCCTGGAGGAATTTCTGAAGCTTCCAGAAACAAAGCCTGCGAGTGAATATATTAACGGTGAGATTATTCCTAAGCCAATGCCAAAAGGGAGACACAGCCGCTTGCAAGGCAAACTTGGTGCTGTTGTTAATGAAGTCACAGAAAATCAGAAGATTGCTTATGCATTTCCCGAATTACGTTGTAGTTTTGGCGATCGCTCGATTATACCTGATGTAGCTGTATTTCAATGGGGACGCATACCGTTCACCGTTAATAATGAAGTACCTGATAATTTTGAACTTCCACCAGACTGGACGATTGAGATTCTTTCGCCAGAACAAAAACCCAACAAAGTAATTGGGAACATTCTCCACTGTCTAAAGTATGGTAGCCGCCTTGGATGGTTTCTTGATCCTGATGATTTCAGTATTTTGGTATTTCTACCAGAGCAACAACCAGTATTACTCCAAGGAGAAGATTTTTTGCCTGTATTACCAGAAATTCAACTTGCACTAACCGTCAATCAAGTTTTTGGATGGTTAAAGATGGGCGGTTAGAAATAACTTTTAAAGTGCGCAGGCGTAGACCATCGTAGACATTGCTTTCTGGCGAAAAACAAATTATAGATATAAATCATGTCTATTATAGATATGATTATGAATAAAAAAGGTTTTAGATGAACTGGAGAATTGCAGAAGCGAAACAGAGGTTCTCCGAACTAATTCATGCTGTAACTAAAGAACCGCAACTCATCTACAACCCAAATGAACTGGTGGCTGTTGTTGTCGAAGCTGAAATGTTTGAAGAATTCTTGACGTGGCGCAAGCAACGTGAAAAGTTTTCTTTAGCTGATGCCTTCAAAGAACTACGTCAGATAGCTGCTGAAGAAAATTATATTCTCGAAGTACCCTGCCGCCAAGACCGTCTTAACCCTTTCGCTGATACCATTGATGAATTTTCTGTGTGACATTAACATTATCAGCGAATTAGTAAGACTACAACCTAACTCTGGTGTAGTTAAATAAGCAGAAAAAGTTTCCTCAATAGTTCTGAGTGCAATCACCGTTGAATAAATATTTTACGGACTGATATCATGTCCGCTTGATTGCTTATTAAATCCGAAGAACCCCACCCCGCCAAAGCTGTGCTTTGTCTCCCCTCCCCGCCTGCGGCAGGGCTGTTTCATTCCCCAAAGAGCTTTAAAAATCAAGGGTTATAGCAATTAAAAATTAGTTATTTTGTTACTAGCGTGCCGATGAAACCAACTATTTTACTGATATTTCAGTGCTTAAATATTCATCTCTTCGTCACGCTTACTTACAATTTTCTTGCTAACCATCTTGACAAATCCTGTTTGAAATGGAATGAATCAGCCCTGCCCGCCTGCGGGGAGGGGTTGGGGGTGGGGTTATTTTATTATGGGTAATTTGGCGGACATGATATGACATCCAAGCCTAACCCCAGGATTCAAATATGGTTCGAGAGCTTTTTGGAAAATAACTGTCAAGTATTGCCCATCACCATTGAAATTGCCAAGCGCTCTGGGGAATTGCGAGGTCAACTAAGATTAAGTGGGAAAACACACACCCAAGCAGATATGATGATTGCTGCTACTGCTCAAATTCATCAATTGACTCTAGTAACGCGCAACATCCGGGATTTCGACGGCTGCGGTATCCCACTTTTAAATCCTTTTAATTAATTAACTCAACTGTGCCACAAGTTGATTTTCCAACAACGTATCATTCGTTAACAAGTCTTCAACGGTGATTCGCAAAAAGCGTTGATCATCAACTTGAAAGAGGATTTTAATACGATCGCTTCCAGGATATCCGGCTGGTGTTAGTTGAGCAATTGTCCTCGCACCTTCTTGATCGTTGAGAGGTTTGACGCTAGTTTCATTATTGTCCATACGGCGCGTAATTAAGCGATCGCCATCAAAATAAACTTCAGTACTACCCGTATCTGCTCCCAATTCTCCCATAATTAGTTCAATGCTGGGCTGATTTTCCACTGAAGCACCTAAGACTAATTCCACTGGCTGAGTCATCGGGTATGCTTGTCCAGCTTTAATTAAAGAATGCCATTTGTGACGCTGATTGCGACGATCCCAGTAGCGGATACCATAACTATGGTAGAGAAAGTCTTTGATTTGTACGCCTTGAGCTAACTGTAATGCACCTTGAGCGATCGCTTCAAAGGGACGTTCGCAACGGATTTTTTCTGGCTCAAAATACTGTTTAATCCATGTCTGCACTGCTGGCAATTGCACCGTGCCACCAACTAACAAAACTGCATTAATATCTGGAAGTTCTATCCCTTGCCGTCTAGCTTGCTGCAACAGTGTGGTCATCGACTCATCGAGTAACTCAAAAAATGCGTGTTCTTTGAGGATATTTTCAAAAGTGTCCCGGTTTAGTTCCAGTTCATAACTTTCAAATGTCTCATCGTCAAAATAAACTTCACTAGCTTGGTTTTGAGTTGATAGCTGAATTTTTACCCGTTCTGCCAATCTCGTTGTCAACGGACTTATCACCAACTCTTGAGTTTTGGCAAAATAATCTACTAACCAATTATCAATATCAGTACCGCCCAAATTTTGACCAGCTTTCGCCAGAACACGGGCAGTTTTGACTTTTTGTTTTGAATCTTCAGCCAAAGATTTATTACCCCATTTGAGG
Source organism: Nostoc sp. DedQUE09 (assembly GCF_034530915.1). Taxonomy (NCBI): domain Bacteria; kingdom Bacillati; phylum Cyanobacteriota; class Cyanophyceae; order Nostocales; family Nostocaceae; genus Nostoc; species Nostoc sp. DedQUE09. The sequence continues at coordinate 831 of NZ_JAVRCE010000052.1, read as the reverse complement.
AGAAATCCCAAGGGCTTTGTGCTTGCTTGCACGCCTTGATCCAACCGGACAAGGGATAAATCCAAAGTGCCGCCACCAAAGTCAATCACTAAGAGAATTTCTTGATTTGCTAAACCATAACCCAAGGCGGCGGCTGTGGGTTCATCCAGCATCCGCACTTGTTCCACGGGGAGGGCTTGACAAACTGTCCCCAACCAGTGACGATAGGCTTCAAAACTGTCTACGGGTACAGTTAAGACTAGAGAATCTAAGCCACCTTCCAGAGGCGCTAATTGTTCAATTACTTGGGTGAGGAACCATTGCCCTACTTGCTCAAAGGTGACAATTTGCCCATCTAGTTCGGGTAAGAAACCTTGAATATCTGCACCAATACCGCGTTTGAAGCTGCGGAAAAATCGAGTTTCGCCTTTGAGGTCAAGACCGCGATCGCGTACTTGTTGCCCGACTAAGACTTTATTTTGAGCTGCGTCTTCAACATAAACCAAGCTAGGAATCAGTGGCGGATTGAGACTTTGTTTAATTGATAAACCTGGTAGAGTCAGGGTTTCTGGCTGCTGGGTTACAGGGTTCCAACGAGCAATGACTGTGTTGCTAGTACCAAAATCGATTGCGATCGCCATATTTTATATTTATTCTCTCGCACGAAGATGCCAAAGCTGCTTTATTTGTGATTATTCTCTATAAGCTACCAAGAAAGCAAATGCACCGACATGCTTACTTCTTTGCATCCCAACCCAGATATCGATTCAGCCTGTTGCAGCAAAGTGTTAGCTGTAGTGACAACTCTCACCGCTAATTGCAAGCAATGTAGCGGGAGCATCTCAAATTCAC
>NZ_JAVRCE010000051.1:0-55590 GCF_034530915.1 Nostoc sp. DedQUE09 | reverse complement strand
GGGAGCAGGGGAGCAGGGGAGCAGGGGAGCAGGGGAGCAGGGGAGCAGGGGAGCAATTCTTCTCCTCTGCCCCTCTGCCCCTCTGCCCCTCTGCCTCTTATCGATGCCCCCTGCCTCTTCGTTGAATTGACAGTCAGCGACACGGGCGTAGGTATTCCCGCTTCCGAACTGCCTCACCTGTTTGAGAGGTTCTATCAAGTCAAAGGCGCGAAGGGGCGCAGCTATGAAGGCTCAGGCATTGGCTTGTCTCTGGTGCAGGAACTCGTCAAGCGGCACGGCGGCGCGATCGCGGTTACGAGCGCAGTAGACCAAGGCACAACTTTCACCGTCACCATCCCCACCGGAACCGCCCATCTACCCGCCGACCAAATTTGGGTTGCCTCTACACTGGCATCGACGGCTGTAACTGCAAACGCTTTTGTTGAAGAAGCCTTGCGTTGGCTACCTGAAGAAAGCTCGGAGGTTCAAGCTCAGAACTCGGCTGAGTTTTCACGAGATTTGGAAAACCCCTCTCCAAACCTCTCCCCTACAAGGAGAGAGGCTTTGACTTCTCCCCCTTCCCTTGTAGGGAAGGGGGCTGGGGGGTTAGGTTTTCCGTTGGCTTTTCCAGATGACGTGAAAACTCAGCAAAGCTCAGATATTCACGCACAAAGCTCAGATATTCACGCACAAAGCTCAGATATTCACGCACAAAGCTCAGAGGTTCACGCTCAAAGCTCAGAGGTTCACGCTCAAAGCTCAGAGGTTCACGCTCAAAGCTCGGAGGTTCAAGCACAAAGCTCCAAGAGGGCGCGTATTCTCCTAGTGGATGACAACGCCGATATGCGCGGCTATCTCAGGCGGTTGTTAAACCAGTACTATGAGGTGGAAGCTGTAAATGATGGGTTAGCCGCACTGACTGCGATCCGGCGTGGTGGAAATGTCATCTATGACTTGGTGCTAGCGGATGTGATGATGCCCAGAATGGATGGATTTGAGTTGCTGCGATCGCTACGGGCTTCACCAAATACCCAGACAATCCCGATTATTTTGCTCTCTGCCCGTGCTGGCGAAGAATCACGGGTGCAAGGTTTAGAAACTGGCGCAGATGACTACTTAATTAAACCCTTCTCGGCACGGGAATTGTTAGCGCGAGTTAATGCCAACCTCCAACTGGCACAACTGCGACGCGAAGCAGTCTACCGCGAACAGGTAATGCAGGCAGTACAAACGCTCAATGAACGCTTAGAGCAACAGGTGAAAGCGCGGACGGCTCAACTAGAAGCCATCAATCAAGAACTGGAGGCGTTTTCTTCCTCTATATCCCACGACTTACGAACGCCACTACGCTACATCAGCAGCTTTGCCGAACGATTGCAAGGCAAGCTCAATGCAACCCTCGTCGATGCATCCAGTTTGCAAACTCTCAACATTATCACCAAATCTGCTCTTGAAGCAGAAAAAATGGTAGACGATCTGCTGGAATTTTCCCGCCTGGGGAAGACAGAAATTCATTTGACTACTGTTAATATCAGTCAATTGGTACAACAAGTACAAGCACAATTGCAGCCGGAACTAATCGGGCGATCGCTCCACTGGGAAATCGAGCCATTGGCAAGGGTAGAGGCTGACCCAGTACTGCTACGGCTAGTACTGCAAAATTTGCTGTCGAATGCCGTCAAGTACACGCGCAATAACACCGAAGCCGCCATCAAAATTGGTAGGATTGAGCAGGAGCAAGAAGTGATTTTCTTTATCAAAGATAATGGTGCAGGGTTCGACATGAAATACTGCGATCAATTATTTAGCATGTTTCAACGGCTGCATCCCCAGGAAGAGTTTCCTGGCACGGGAGTCGGGCTTGCCACTGCACGGCGGATTATTCATCGACATGGCGGACGCATCTGGGCAGAAGGCGCAATCGACCAAGGCGCAACGTTCTACTTTTCGCTGCCGAAACATGAGGTGTAGTTATGACAGGGCTGCGCTTTCTTTTGCTGGAAGACAATCCCCTTGATGCAGAGGTGATACATATCACCCTGACCGATGGCGGCACTGATTGTGAACTGCTCCGGGTAGAAACTCGCGCTGAGTTTGTAAAAGCATTAGAAACCAATGCGTTTGACTTGATTTTGGCAGACTATGCCTTGCCTGGTTTTGATGGCATTTCCGCCTTGGGAATTGCCCAAAACTTGTGTCCTGACACGCCCTTTATTTTCGTCTCTGGCAGTATGGGCGAAGAATTGGCGATTGAAGCGCTGAAACTGGGAGCCACCGACTATGTGCTAAAGCGCAACTTAGGGCGGTTAGTGCCTTGTGTCCAACGAGCGCTGCGAGAAGCCCAAGAAAAGCGCGATCGCCAACTTGCCGAAGCTCGCCTGCGTCAAGTTGCGGCCAAACTGCCTCATGGCGCTGTGTTCATTGTGGATCGAGATTTGCGCTACCAGCTGGCAGAAGGCGAAGCGCTAGAGTGGGTCGGTATGACTACAGAAAACTTTGTCGGCAAAACACTCTGGGAAGCCGTCGAACCCGCCCTAGCAGACAGCTACGAACCCTACTTCCGTCAAGCTCTCAATGGCGAATCATTTACCTTAGAACACAACAGCCACGATCGCTACTACATATCTCATGGCACACCCTTACGCAATGCTCACGGTGAAGTTGATGCTGTGCTGGCAATGTCCTACGACATTACCGCTCGCAAACAAATCGAAATTGCCCTCAAACAAAGTGAAGCTCGCTTTCGGTTAATGGTGGCAAGTGCAAAAGAATATGCCATTTTAACTGTTGATTCCAATGCTGCGATCACGAGTTGGAGTGCTGGTGCTGAACAATTATTCAAGTATTCAGAAGCAGAAATCATTGGCCGTGACAGTCGCTGCCTTTACAGCCCCGAAGACAACGTACAAGACCGCGCTGGGAGGGAATTGCAGAGCGCCCAAACTCAAGGACAGGCAGAAAATGAGTGCTGGCATATCCGAAAAGACGGTAGCCGCTTTTGGGGTAGTGGCTTTATTATGCCCTTACGCGATGAAGCCGACGACGTGCAAGGATTTATCAAAATCATGCGCGACGTAACCTCACAGAGGCAAGCCGATGAACGCTTGCGGTTGCTCTATGACATCACCAGCAATTTACTTGCGGTTGAGCAACCGATGACGCTGATGCACAATTTATTTAGCAAACTCTCACCCCAGCTAGGGTTGGACTATTACTACAACTACATCGTCGAGTCAAAAGACAACCACCCCAGACTGCATTTGCAAAACTATGAGGGCATTAGTCAAGAAATGGCAGAGGCGATCGAGTGGCTTGAGTTCGGTGAAGACCTTTGTGGATGGGTAGCTCAAGAACGAGTTGCTGTCGTTCTTGATCGCGCCCAAATTGCCACTCATCCTCATGCCCAAACCCACCGCCACCTGGGTGCCACCGCTTATGTCGGTCAACCGTTAATTGTCCAAGAACGGTTATTGGGAACTATCTGCTTTGCTAGCTGCACCCGGACTCGCTTTACCTCAGAAGAAATTGATTTGCTGCAATTAATGTCTGAGCAAATAGCGATCGCCCTCGACCGAGCCAACCTAATTGTTTCGATTCAGCAACAGGCAGAACAGTTGCAACGAGCTAACCAAATTAAAGACGAGTTTTTAGCGGTGCTATCTCATGAGTTGCGATCGCCCCTCAACCCGATCTTGGGCTGGTCACAACTGCTGCAAAAAGGCAAGCTCAATGCCGCCCGTCAACGCGAAGCACTACTAACGATTGAGCGCAACGCCAAACTGCAATCACAATTAATTGAAGACTTACTCGACGTTTCGCGGATTATGCAGGGCAAGCTGTCCGTAAAGGTGGCTCCCCTTAATTTAATCTCTGTTATTTCTGCTGCCCTGGAAACGGTGCGTTTAGCAGCAGAAGCAAAGAATATTAGCTTACAGATCGATCTCGATCCGCCTGCACCTATCTCTGGTGACGCTGCCCGCTTGCAGCAAGTGGTGTGGAACTTGCTTACCAATGCCGTCAAATTTACACCAAATAACGGGCAAGTAATCATTGAATTAAGGCAAATTGCAGGGCAGGCTCAGATCCGGGTGAGCGATACAGGCATTGGCATTCAACCGGAATTTCTACCACATGTGTTTGATTATTTCCGACAAGAGGATAGCTCAACGACACGCAAATTTGGTGGCTTGGGTTTGGGGCTAGCGATCGTCCGCCAAATTGTCGAACTGCACGGTGGCACAGTCAAGGCAGAAAGCTTGGGTGAGAATCAGGGCGCAACCTTTACAGTTCAAATACCGATCTTGAACCAATCAGCACAAATTGTACTTGAGCAAACCGAGGCTGAAACATCAAGCGCCCAGACTCCCTTAAGCAACCTGCAAATTTTGCTCGTGGATGATGATAAGTTTTCACGCAAGTTTGAAGCATTTTTGCTAGAACAAAATGGCGCAAAAGTGACAGCTGTTGCATCTGGGCTAGAAGCATTGCAAGTACTTGATAGTTTCATTCCCGATGTAATTGTGAGTGATATAGGTATGGTTGATATGGATGGCTACATGCTGATTCAGCAGATTCGTTTGCGCCCACCGAATCAGGGAGGAACGATTCCGGCGATCGCACTTACTGGTTATGCCACAGATATCGACCAGCAAAAAGCCTTAACTGCTGGGTTTCAAGCTCACATTACCAAGCCATTAGAACCAGAAGAGTTAGTGAGTAAGATTGTCAAGCTGCTAGAACACAACTAATACCAATTCAAAATTCGGCGTTGCAGAACAGGGGCATGAATTTAGGCAGGTGCTGCAACCACCCAAAGATTAGAGTACACCCAACAGTAATAATTTTATTCCGGCAGCAATACGGATGCTAACTAATTCAGCGGCAATTGGGAGCTTACACTTGACAGAATGCTCAGGTTCAGGTTAAGCATTTACAATGTTATTGATATTGAATAATATCATGTTCGCTTGATTACTTAATTAAATCCGAAGAACCCCACCCCGCCAAAGCTACGCTTCGTCTCCCCTCCCGAAGAGCGGGGAGGGGATTAAGGGGAGCCAGTGCGGTCTTGGGGTCTCCCCAAGTGGAGCATCTGGCGTGTGGGGTGCAATGACTGTGGAAATCATAACTAATTATGCAAACATGATATAACTTTTCTAGATTTAATTAAAAAAATTAAGTCAAAATACTTATATAAATTTACTTAGAGAGAAGTATTTTTTTGAGCAATGTTTTAGTATCAAAAAAATATGTTTATTTAATATTTATTCAAACTTTGTCTAAAAACGTGCTTGTACGCAGGTGGAATAATTTTGTCCACTGCTAGCGGCTTCTAGGCTGTATGATTATCATTTTTGTCAATACGTATGGTGTGGAGTAATAAATTACATTTTTACTACTTAGCTAGAGGTGCTATACTGTGTGAGAACAAACTCTTTAATATCACTAAAGTTGTCAATGCTTACTATCAGCTATCAATGAGGTAACTAGAAGAACCTACCACACCAATAATGTTTAAGCGATTGGGGTTATTTACCTCAACCAAAAAATTTAACTACAGACCTAGTGTATGAACTTGATGTCAGTTAAGCTATCAATAGCTTGTTTGCCAAGAAAACTAGGTAGTTAGCGGATAGTAATTTTATGCAAAAATGTTTAAATTTTGTATGGAAGCTTCAATAAAACTTACAGATGTTTTTTTAGGCTATTTCTTGGTTAGATCTATTAAATCTCTAATGATAATATTGCTATGAATGCACATAAAGGATCTGCTGTGCTCAGTTCTGCAACTTTCAAAGTGCAACCATCTACAACAGGGCTGAACGAGAATCATCGCCTGCGGCTGTTTTCGGGTTCTGCTAATATACAGCTGTCTCAAGAAGTCGCTCGTTATGTGGGCATGGACTTGGGACCAATGATTCGCAAAAGATTTGCGGATGGAGAACTTTACGTTCAAATCCAAGAATCAATTCGGGGTTGTGATGTCTATTTAATCCAGCCATGTTGTCAACCCGTCAACGATCATTTGATGGAATTATTGATTATGGTTGACGCCTGTCGTCGGGCTTCTGCGCGACAGGTAACGGCAGTAATTCCCTACTATGGCTATGCTCGTGCCGATCGCAAAACGGCAGGAAGAGAATCAATAACCGCCAAGCTAGTTGCTAACTTGATCACCGAAGCCGGTGCCAACCGCGTTCTAGCAATGGATTTACACTCGGCTCAGATTCAAGGCTATTTCGATATTCCCTTTGACCATGTTTACGGTTCGCCAGTATTGCTGGATTATCTAGCAAGCAAAGAACTGCCCGATCTTGTGGTTGTTTCCCCCGATGTTGGCGGTGTAGCGCGTGCCAGAGCATTTGCCAAAAAACTTAATGATGCCCCACTGGCAATTATTGACAAACGTCGTCAGGCACATAATGTTGCCGAAGTGTTAAATATCATCGGCGATGTTAAAGGCAAAACGGCAGTGTTAGTAGATGACATGATTGACACTGGGGGAACGATCGCAGAAGGAGCGCGATTACTGCGTGAAGAAGGAGCGCGTCAGGTATATGCCTGTGCAACTCATGCGGTATTTTCTCCACCAGCGATGGAGCGGTTGTCTAGTGGCTTGTTTGAGGAAGTTATTGTCACCAATACCATTCCCATACCAGAAAATAATCGTTTTTCACAACTAGTGGTGCTGTCAGTAGCTAATCTGTTGGGAGAAACTATCTGGCGAATTCATGAAGATACTTCAGTAAGTAGTATGTTCCGCTAACTACATTCCCGTTACAGGGATAAATTACCCACATTGACTCCTTGATCGGGTGCAGTGTGGGCTTTTGCTTTTAGTTATTACGCCAACACTAATGTCCCTTGTCGGCGAAACCCCTAATCGCTGCCCAAGACCTTTTTGATGTGCAGTAGTAAAATGGATGCAGCACTGCCAAATTAGAATGCTTTGATTAAGTTTGGACAATTTGGGTAAAGAGGACAAAAGGATGGTTGCAACTCCTAAAAACATGATTTCAGTTTTACCTCTGGAAAATGGCGATCGCTTATCTCGCTGCGAATTTGAGCGGCGCTATCAGGCAATGCCGCATTTAAGAAAAGCTGAACTGGTTGAAGGAGTTGTGTATATTATGGCATCCCCACCCAGAATTAAAAGTCATGGGGAACCACATGGAAACCTGATCGGGTGGTTGTGGAATTATAAAACGGCAACGCCTGGCCTTGTTCTGGGAATTGAACCCACAGTGCGTTTAGATCCGGATAATGAACCACAGCCTGACGCGGTACTATTTATTCCGGGCAGACAGGCATTGATTAGTGAGGATGATTATATCCAAGGCGCACCCGAACTAGTGATAGAAGTGGCAGCAAGCAGTGCAGCCATCGATTTATAGCCGTAGTCACACAGATTAGGACAGTGTTGATTGCTCAAAGTCTTGAAAAAACTGGATTTTTACTCAGCACTCAGCACTCAGCACTCAGCACTTAGCTATACATGATAAAAAACGCAGCTATCGACGGAATGGAGTACAGGAGTATATTGTCTGGCGAACATTAGATAATCAGTTGGATTGGTTTAGGCTGCAAGCAGATGAATATGTTTTGCTACCAACCGATGAGCAGGGAATTATTCGCTCTCAGGTGTTTCCGGGGTTGTGGTTGGCAATATCTGCCTTGCTGTCAGGAGAAATGGAAACGGTGTTATCTGTCCTGCAAGCAGGTTTAGCTGCCACTGAACATCAAGAGTTTATGCAAAAGTTGAATGAGAATATGGGAAAGAGGGAATAAATACAGCAGTTTTCTATAATCTCACCGATACAGCCAAACCCGGAGTAGTGAAAGCAATTGCTCAGTATCTACAGGTTTGGTGATGTAGTCAGAGGCTCCAGCTTCGATGCACTTTTCCTTGTCGCCTGGCATAGCTTTGGCAGTTAAAGCGATGATTGGTAGTGAGCGAAACTGTTGTTGCTGGCGGATGGCGCGGGTGGTTTCGTAACCATCCATTTCTGGCATCATGATATCCATCAAAACTATATTAATTTCAGGATTAGTTTGCAGCTTCTCTATACCATCTCTGCCGTTTTCGGCAAACAGCACTTGCATTTGATAACTTTCTAAAAAGCTGGTCAGGGCAAAAATATTTCGCAGGTCATCATCTACAATCAAAATTTTCCGATTAGCCAGCACCGGGTCAGTTTGATGTAGTTGCTCTAACATTTGCCGCTTTGGTGTGGGCAAATTTGCTTGCACTCGATGCAAAAACAGGGCAGTTTCGTCTAACAATCGCTCTGGCGATCGCACATTTTTAATAATAATTGTCTCAGCAAGTCCCCGCAGCTGGGTTTCTTCTTGCCGGCTGAGTTCTTTGCCGGTGTAAACAATGATCGGCAGTTTCAAAAGCCTGGGTTCAAGTTTTATCTGCTCAATTAGGGCAAACCCGCTCATATCGGGCAGACCGAGATCGAGTACCATACAATCAAAATGATGCGATCGCAAAATCGAGAGGGCTTCTGCCCCCGTACCCACTGCTGTACTCTGGACATCGCCATTACCAATCAGTTCGATAATACTTTGGGCTTGTACGGGGTCATCTTCGACAATTAGGAGATTTTTTACCTGACGCTCAATAAAGCCTTTAATCTCAGTCAATACCTGAGTTAGCGCTTCTGGAGATACAGGTTTCTGTAGATAAGTAATTGCTCCTAGCTGTAATCCCCGTTGTTGTCTTTCATCAACAGAAAGTATGTGTACTGGTATATGTCTGGTATCTGGTTTATGCTTCAGACGATCCAGCACCGTCCAACCATCCATCTCTGGCATGTGGATATCTAGCATAATCGCATTGGGTTTAAACTGTTCTGCTAGTGCTAGACCTTGTTTGCTCTGTAAAGCAACGATGGTTTTAAAGCCTTGCTGACGTGCCATATCTAGTAAGATACGGGCAAATTTATCGTCATCCTCGATAATTAACAAAATGCGATCGCCTGGTTGAATTATTTCCCGGTCATCTGGAATATCGTGGGGTAAGCTGGGAAGCACTTTTACTGATGGAGAGATGTCCACAGTTATGGGTCTGTTTTCCACCAGTGACACTTCTTTTATGGTATTTGGCTCAAGGGGTGGTGTAGTGATATTTTGCCCATGCTTTTCCTGTTGCCTGGGCAAGTAAAGGGTGAAGGTGCTTCCCTGTCCTGGTTGGCTGAGTAGTTCAATTCTCCCTCCCAACAGTTGAGCTAATTCACGGCTGATGGACAAGCCCAAGCCAGTCCCGCCGTACTTGCGGCTGGTGGTACCATCTGCTTGCTGAAATGCCTCGAAAATAACCTTCTGCTTTTCGGCTGCAATGCCTATGCCCGTGTCGCTGACGGCAAAAGCGATCGTGGAATTATCAACTTGGAATATTTGTAACTTCACGCCTCCCTCTTCTGTAAATTTAAAGGCGTTAGCTAGGAGATTTTTTAGCACTTGTTGCAGACGTTTGGAGTCGTTATAAATTGTCGGTGGTAAGTTCTTGTCCCGTTCAATAGTAAAACTGAGTTCTTTATTGTGGGCAACTTGCCGGAAAGTCTGCTCTAGAGATGTCTCCAAATCTGCAAGAGCAATTTGCTCAATATTAAGCGACATAGTACCCGACTCAATTTTTGCTAAATCTAGAATGTCATTGATTAATTCCAGCAAATCAGTTCCAGCCGAGTAAATAGTTCGGCTGTACTCTACCTGTTTGTCGGTCAAGTTGTTGAGAGAGTTATCTGCTAGTAGCCTTGCTAAAATTAACAGGCTATTTAGCGGTGTCCGTAGTTCGTGGGACATATTCGCCAGAAATTCTGACTTATATTTGGAAGATAAGGCCAGTTGTTCAGCTTTTTCTTCAAAAGACTTCCTCGCCCGCTCAACTTCCTGGTTTTTGCGAGCCACTTCTCGATTTTGAACTTCTAATAATTCTGCCTTCTCTTCTAGCTCCTCATTTAGTTGTTGCAATTCTTCGTTAGATTGCTTAACAAGAAATTGTGATTCCTCCAACTCGTGCGCCTGTTCTTCCAAGCGTTGATTGCTTTGCTGTAGTTCTTCTTGCTGGGTTTGCAGTTCTTCTGTTAAAGCAACAGACTCTTCGAGTAGTTGCTGGGTTTGGAATTGTGAGGCGATGTTATTTAAAAATACACCTAGATTTTCACTCAATTGTTCTAGAAATGTCAGGTGTAACTCACTAAATGACCCAAAAGAGGCAAGTTCAATTACAGCATTTACCTGCCCCTCAAATAGTATGGGCAACACAATAATATTTAGCGGTGGTGCTTCTCCCAAGCCGGAACTGATGCGGATATAGTCACTGGGAACTTTTGTGAGGAGGATTCTTTGTTTTTCTAGGGCGCATTGTCCCACTAATCCCTCACCCAAACGAAACTGATTTGCTAAGTTTTTCCGCTCTTTATAAGCATAACCACTCAGCAACTTCAGCACAGGCTGGTCGTCTATGGAGTCCATCACATAAAAAACGCCCTGTGATGCTCCAACTAGTGGTGCTAAATTCGACAAGATTAGATTAGAAACGCTTTCCAGATTTCGCTGCCCTTGGAGCATCTGGGTAAATTCAGCTAAGTTAGATTTGAGCCAGTTTTGCTCCTCATTTTTTTGAGTTGTGTTTCGCAGATTAACGATCATCTGGTTAAAGGTGCGCGTCAACACGCCAATTTCATCTTGGCGATCGCTATTTGGTAAACTTACCGATAAATTCCCATCCGCCATTTTTTCTGCCAAATCAGAGACTTGCTTCAGCGGTACTGAGATATGTCTGGTCAGTGTGAATCCGATTAAAGCTAAGAGCAAAGAAAAGAAGGGAATACTATAGACAATACTGGCGAGCGTTTGCCGACCAGCTGCTTGTGCCTTCTCAGAGCGCTGTTTTAGCAGTGCATTCTCCTCTTTTTTCATCGCCTGGAGAACTTTCTGAATATTATCCATCAGCTGCTTACCCTGGTCTGTCAAAATAGCTTTCTGAGAAGCTTCTAAACCCTGGCTTTGGCGTAGCTCTACGACTTCTTTCATTACAGCCATTCTCTCGGTTAGTAGTGGCTGCAAAATATCAAGCCGATTTTGTTGATTGGGGTTATCTGCCGTTAATCTTTGAAGCTCCCTAACTTTTTGATTCAGTACTTGAATGGCAGCGTTATAAGGTTCTAAATAGCGCTTTTCTCCAGTAATAATGTAACCGCGTTGCCCAGTCTCAGCATTTGTCAGTTGCAAGTTGAGGTCTTCAAGCTTACTTAACACTTGGTAAGTATGGCTTTCTTTACCCGAAGTTTCAATTAGCTCATTGGTACTTTGGTAGGAGATTAGACCAATGGTGGTCAGAGTTGCCAAACTCAAAGCAAAACTTACTCCAATCTTGGTTCCAATCTTCAAACGGTTAAACATTATTCCAAACAGGTATTCAAATTATTTCTGTTTTTGAGACTATTTTGATTATGTTTCGGCTATCCCAAATCAATGGAGGATATTTAATTTATGTTAGAATATGCACAGTTTTTTGCATACCAACATTTTTCCCAATGTAACGTTAGTTTAAATAATAATATTTTTATTGAAAACTTTGATAAGTTTATTAACAAAATATTTGATAGTATAACTTAATAAGCAACTACCTAATTTTGTAATTAAATCTCGCCGGGAATAATTAATAAATTATGCTGAAATTATAATTTTATTAACTACTAATTTTTACCACAAAATGATATTTTTTAAAATTATTTTGTGAAGTTCAAAGTTCTTTGAACTTCACAAAAAGGCTGGATAGTAAAATTAAACAGCCGAATAGTAAAAATTAAATTAATGAAAACACAATTTATTTAAATACTAAAATATAGTGGCTTTTGCGGTTGGACATAACATCTATGCCATTGTACATCAATCTACAGAGCAATCGTAACCTTGGGGATTGCAAGCAGCATTCATTCCACATGAAAGTTAAGATTTCAAAACACAACCTATATCCATAGAAGTATATAATTTATAGTACAATTGTATTGCTTGGACGATAAATTATTAGTAATATGCACAATAATGATGTGTCGTAAAAACTATTAATTTTAACTTGAGGATTAACTAGAAGTTGGTAATTACCTGGCGATCGCTTCTAGCTACATCAAGCTCGGATTGACTATAAATACTAAAATGTTGAATCTTGTTACTCTCTAAAATAGCTCTGGCGCCTGCTACATAGATATCAGTACCTTTGAGTACTAATAAGTAATGACCAAGAGTCAAATGATGCTCATAATCTCTAGCTAACTCATCAGAAATTCCTAAAGAAGTATATTTATTTTGGAAACTGCTGATGTCTACTTCAGATATCTCACTTAGGTTACTTGTATTTTTAGCAACTACTGATACTTGACTCATTGGGAAGCCAGCAGTTCTCAGTTCAGTAAGCGCTTTTTCTGCGTCTTGACGCCGATAAAAAACGCCAAGCGCGTGTTTATAACGATTATTTGGGGTCGAGTATGGTTCAAAGACTCCCCATTGTTGAATATCACGGCGATTAAAAATCCTCTTGGCAAGACGAATTTCTATGTCTATACCGGTTACTATCACCAAATAGTAACCCTTACAGACAAGATCGCTATAACCCTGTGCTTGCTTCTCAGAAATTCCTAAACTTAGGAACAAAGCAGACAAACCACCTGTTAAAGTGGTAGCGATCGCAGTTACTTCCGCTCCGGCTAAGATTACTGGCCCTATACCAGGAATTACCAAGAGGACTAGATCGACTGATAAACTAGTAAGACCGCCTAAGGCATCACTAGTAACGGCTCCAGCAGTATCCTCCTCAGAGGATGTATTGCCAGTGTTTTCGATGATTTCAACACCAGCAATATCAGTTTTTTCTTCTGTATTCCGTGCAATAACAGAAACTTTATGCATTGGGAAATTAGAAGCTTTTAGTTCTTGAAGTACCAATTGTGCATCGGAATACCCAGCGAAAACTCCTATAGTTCTTCGCTCTTTTTCTAATGTCATTTTACTGGTTTATTGCAGTTAGAAGTGATTCCCAAAATTGTTACCTCAAATTGAGGTAATTACACAGCTCGACGAGTAACTAAACCCCAAAGGAAAATTAGTATCATTGCACCAATAACAGCAAATAAAATGCTTCCTAGAGATAAAGCTCCAGATGCAGCTGCTGCTGCTGAACCACTTCCTAGCAATACTTGACCCAAATAACCACCGAATACGGCTCCAAGGATTCCTAATATAATGGTAGAGATAATACCGCCACCTTGGGTTCCAGGATAAAATAACTTAGCTAACGCACCTGCGATTAAACCCAAAACCAACCAAGCAATAATGCTAGTCATCGAATTTCTCCTTCACTGAAAATCTGTATTTGTTTGCATTTGACTATTTCATATTAAAGTTTGCCTCCAAAGTTTCCGATCTATCTAGAGAACTAATATCAAAAATCTTTAGGTATTATTTGAATATTCACCAAGTCGTCTTTGAGGATGAATATACAAATTAGTAACATTCTGTACATTGAAGTATTTATATAGCTGTCTTATTTGACATCATAAAAAATCTAAATAAGCAAGCTAACCGCCTTCTATATGAGACACTACGTGTAGCTTGTGTCCTTATATGGCTATGCGTAGCATCTCGTAGAGAAGGACACAAAAAGAAGAAAGAAAATTTTTGATTTTCAAAAAAGCGATATCGGCCGTTCAAGGCTCAGGACTGGAGACTATAGAAAGAGCTAGTTGATATAATTGGCGACGGGGAAGGGAAGTAAATTTTGCTAACTGACGGCTAGCTTGCGATCGCGATATTCCTTGACTAATTAACTGTTTCAATTCGGCTTTCAATTCTTCTTCTGTCAGTTGGGGCTGACTGGCTGGAATTCCCGCGACTACTAATGTATATTCACCTTGGGGTTCTCGTTGGCTGTAGTAAGCGATCGCTTCGGCAATTGTCCCCCGCCAAAATTCCTCATACAATTTAGTTAACTCCCGCCCTAGCACAATTTGGCGATCGCTTCCCCAAACCAGAGCTAAGTCTTGCAAAGTATCTCGCAAACGGTGCGGCGATTCATAGAAAATCAAAGTGCGAGATTCTGTTTGCAGAGATTCTAAATGTTCTTGTCTTTGTTGGGTTTTCGCCGGGAGAAAGCCTTCAAAGACAAACCGATCCGTTGGTAGTCCGGCTGCACTCAAAGCGGTAATTGCTGCACTAGCCCCAGGAATGGGAACTACTGGAATTCCCGCCTCAATACAGGCTTTCACCAGTTCATATCCAGGATCGGAAATACCTGGCATCCCAGCATCACTCACCAGAGCGATCGCTTTTTTATTAACTAAATGCTCTAATAATTCTGGAATACGGCTAGTACGATTGTGTTCGTGGTAACTTACCTGGGGTGTTTTAACTTGAAAATGCTGTAGCAGTTTCCCCGTATGACGCGTGTCTTCCGCAGCAATGATATCTACAGTTTGCAAAATTCGCACTGCCCGAAAGGTGATATCTTCCAGGTTGCCAATTGGTGTGCCGACAACGTAAAGTGTTCCTGGTTTTGGATCGGTTTGCATGAGCAAGAGTTAAGAGTTAAGAGTTAACAGTTAGGAGTTAAGAGTTAAGAAGTCAAAATAATAATTTACGTCTAATACGAATTGAGTATTGGTAACACTCCATACTCAAATTTTGTTTTTTGACCCGATGAGAGTTTCTAATATCATGTCCGCCAAATTACCCATAATAAAAGAACCCCACCCCCAACCCCTCCCCGCCTGCGGGGAGGGGAGACAAAGCACAGCTTTGGCGGGGTAGGGTTCTTCGGGTTTAATAAGCAATCAAGCGGACATGATATCATTCATCAATTTTCAGCGATTTCGGGTATTTATGGTCTTTGAAGACGCGAGAAATCGCGTCTCTACATCTGGGTTTTGGGCTGATCTGGCGTGCTATCTTATTTCAATAATCTTAGTCCACTGAGGGTAACTAATACTGTGGAACCTTCATGACCAATGACACCGATGGGTAGGTTAATATTTCCGAGAAAGTTGCCGATTAAAAGCAACATAATGAAACTCAACGCTACAACTATATTTTGTTTTACTATGAGTTGCGATCGCCTGCCCAAATGCATCGCTACAGCAATTTTTTCTAGTCTGTCTGCCATCAGTACGATATCTGCGGTTTCCAATGCCACATCACTCCCAGATACTCCCATCGCTATACCTACAGATGCTTGCGCTAAAGCTGGTGCATCATTGATTCCATCGCCTACCATTGCAACTGTTTGATATTGTTGCTGTAAACGGCGGATAACATTCAGCTTATCTTCTGGTAAAAGTTGAGCATACACCCGATCGATTCCGACTGCTTTGGCGACACTGTGAGCAGTTTCTTCATTATCCCCGGTTAACATGACAATTTGTTCAACTCCCAGTTTCTTTAATCGGCTAATGGTTGCGGCTGCTTCGACTCTCACCTCATCTGCGATCGCAATTACACCCATCACCTCTGCCCCTCTGCTCCCCTGCTCCCCTGCTCCCCTTCTTTCCTGTGCTACCCAAACCACAGTTTTACCTTCTTGCTCCCAAGATTGAACTATTTCTCGCAATTCTTCAGGTAAATTTGTTACATACTTTTGTAAAAAAATTGTATTCCCAACAATTACCTGTTGTTCTTGAGCAATTCCGACAATTCCCTGTCCCGGTATAGCTTGCACTTGCATTGCAGCAATCCAATCCAAATCACCAGCCGCCTGCACAATTGCCTTACCGATGGGATGTTCGGAAGATGCTTCGATACTTGCGGCGGTTTTTAATACATCATCATTAGTGTATTTACTAACTGAAACTACCTGGAATACCTGCACCTGTCCTATTGTTAGAGTACCAGTTTTATCAAATGCGATCGCTCGGACTTTGCCAATCTTCTCCAACTGCGCCCCATTTTTAAACAAAATCCCTTGTCTTGCACCATTGGCGATTCCTGAAAGCAGGGTGGGCATAATTGCAGCCATCAGCGCACAGGGAGAAGCCACTACAAGGAAAGTAAGAGCGCGATAAATTGTTGTTTCCCAATCCCAGCCCCAAAGAAATGGCGGTAAAGTTGCCAGTAATATTCCAGCTACTACAATGACTTTGGCATATCCTTTCTCAAAGCGATCGATAAACTCTTGGGAAGGTGGTGCTTCTGTCTGCGCTTGTTCTACCAAACGAATCACACGCTGAATCAAACTGCTTTGGGCTGGTTTGTGTACTTGAATTTGCAATGCACCATAGCCGTTGAGTGTTCCAGCAAATACCTCTTCGCCCACTGTTTTCTCTACAGGTAAAGACTCGCCTGTAATTGCAGCTTGATTGAGGGCGCTGTAACCAGATAAAATTATCCCATCAGTAGGAATTAGCTCTCCAGGTTTAACGACAATCTCATCACCCAGTTTTAGCTGATTGATCGGAATTTCTTCTTCCCTTCCTTGAAGTAAAACCCTTGCTGTATCTGGCGTCAGGCTCATCAAACTCCTGATACTCCGCTCAGTTCGCGCCATTGCATAGCCTTCTAATGCGCTACTGATAGCAAAGATCAGAATCAAAATTGCCCCATCAATAATTAGATGATATTCTCTTCGCCATAAGCCGAGACTAGCAGCACCAATAGCCGCCACAATCATCAGCAAATCTACATCGAGTTCTTTTTCTTTAAAGAGAGTAGTCAATCCTTCCCGCGCACTTTCGTAACCGCCAATTACATAAGCAGCTGGTAGCAGCAGGAACGCCAATCCCAACCAACCGAGATGCAAGGCAAACCATCCGAAAAGTAACAGTAAGCCACATAAAAGGGCGGCTACAGTATCTGCGTGTTCTCTGGTGAATTGGCCCAAACGTTGGGGGTAGAGCATGAAAGATGAATTAAGAAGGACTCTCTCACGCTAAACCTTGACATTGATGTTAATGTCAAGCCTTATAATAATTTTGAAACGCAGAGGGGCGCTGTAGACGCTTTTGCGGCTTGCCGCAGGCTAGGAAGCGCGGAGGTACGCAAAGTTAAATCTTTATCTGTGTTGTTTTTGGAGTAAATGATGAATGCTGGTTGCTTAACTATTAAAGAACTCACTGATGCAGTTGGCGGTGGTTTAACTCCGCGGATGGTGCGACATTACCATCAGTTGGGATTGCTACCGCAACCAGTGCGATCGCGTAGCAATTATCGTCTCTACACCAAAAAAGATGTTCTGCGGTTGCAAAGGATTGTCGCACTTAAGCAGCAAGGGTTTCAGCTAAACCATATCCGCAATATTTTGGAGGTGGAACCAGAAGCGGATACAACGGTTAACCTTATGGGGCAACTCCAGCAGCAATATCGCGCCGTGATGCAACAAATTTCTCAACTGCGGCAAACAGCATCAGCATTAGAAGGATTGTTGGGGCGCGATCGCCATTGTCAAATTATCCAAGCAGAAGTTTTGGCGCAACTGAAGTTACTTGATGTTGAAACCCAAGCCGGATTGGGGGGATTAGAAAATCTTTGGAGTGGCTTGGATGCTGAAATTCACACCCATTCAGAAGCTTTTACCGAATCGCTACAACGCTTACTACCTGATTTGTCTCACCGTTCGGAAATTGAACAACATTTAATTTCTCAGTTGGTTTTGGCTTGTGGCGATGTCAGTTTAGTATCCTTTGTGAAATTGAGTCGAGATGCGATCGCAGCTAGTCGAGAAGCTTTATCTTCAAGTTGTCAAATTGTTGTCGATACTCAAACGGTTGCTGCTGCTTTAGATCAAACCCGATTACTTCACTTAGGATGCCGCACCGAAACCTTGATTGATAATCCCCATATTACTACTGCCACTGAAGCAGAACTCGCCTTTTGGCAACATCAAGAATGGCGAACAAAATTGCTGCAAGTAAGTAAGGGTTGTGTGCTGGTAGTTGGTTATGCTCCCTCAGTACTTCTGGAAACTTGCGAAGCCATTGCCAACCAAAAAATTCAGCCTGCATTAGTAATTGGAATGCCCATTGGCTTTAGCCATGCTCCCGCAGCCAAGCGGCAATTGATGCAACAAGGGATACCTTATATTACAGTTGAAGGAACTTTGGGAGGTGGCGCATTAGCTGCCACTGCCTTAAATGCTTTGGTTGAGTCACTAATAGATAAGCCAGATTGTCATTGTTATCTCAAATAAGTATTCACTTAAACCAGTCTTAATGAAACGAGTTTCAAAAGCCTTGCATGAAAATGTTCTAGTAACTAGGATATTTACTCGCAACTCACAACTCACAACTCACCACTCACAACTCACAACTCACAACTCAGCACTCAGCACTCAGCACTCAGCACTAACAACTCAGCACTACTAAAAATAATATTGTTAAATAATATTGAATTTGCTACACTTTACCAGTTTTAGTAATTCAATAATTCATAATCGCGGTCATAAACTACCAACTTGGTATAAGTTGCAATATAACTTAGAAAAATTTATAGTAAACAGACTTTGGCAATTAGAGTATAAATTATCATGCTATCCACGTTGCAGCGAAGTATAAATCAGCATAAGTGCTTTGAAGTAATTAGAACTAAAGATAACTCAGATGTATAATTAGCCCGTCTCCTCCATAATCTTTATAAAGATCGCGATTTAGGACTGGCAGGCTTTCTATTTTTGACTTTAATTAAGGGGCTTATGTGGCAACAAGAAAAAAAAGATACTTCGATAGTCAAGCTGTTATTATGGGTTGCTTTAGCTACAACCCCAATGGCAGCATCTCTGGTGGTATCAGCACCGATGCTGGCACAATCTACACCTGAAACTACCTCTTCGCCACTGCCACAAACAGTGCAGAATGAACCGATAGTACGGATTGACGGTTCCAGTAGCTTGAGTGCAATCAACCAAAGCCTGAAAGAAAGTTTTGAAAAACAGTTTGTCGGTAAAAAGGTTGAAGTTGCTGCAAACGGCACTGAGACAGCACTGAAAGATTTACTAGATGGCAAAATCGATATAGTCGCAATGGGGCGCGGGTTGACGCCAGCAGAAAAAGCTCAAGGACTAGAGCAAATTCGTTTGCAGCGTGAAAAGATTGCGATCGTGGTTGGTGCAGACAATCCTTTCAAAGGAAGCTTGACTAGTAGGCAATTTGCCCGGATTTTCCGGGGGCAAATTACAAATTGGTCACAACTGGGAGGGCCTTCAGCCAAGATTCGGTTAATTGATCACCCGAATACGAGTGAAACTCGCAATACTTTTCGTACTTATCCAGCCTTTAAAACTGCTGAATTTGCTACAGGGGCTAATGCTACCCAAGTAAGTGAAGACAATACCGCAGAAATCATCAAACAACTGGGCAAAGATGGCATTAGCTATGTGTTAGCTAATCAGGTGTCGAAGTTGAAAGGTGTGCGAGTTCTGCAATTACATCAAGCCTTGCCAGCTGATGCGAGATATCCCTTCTCGCAACCTTTAGTTTACGTTTACAAAAAAGATCAGAGTTTAACCACAGTAGATTTTCTGGGCTTTACCCTAGCACCCGCAGGACAACAGGCTATAGAAAAAGGTAGAGCTGCCGAAGCTGAGGCGATCGCAGCCAGCGTCTTACAACCTGCTGTTGCGGCTTCACCAGGTGTCCAAACGACACCAGCGCCTACGTCTTCCCCTAATGCCACTAGTTCTGCATTTGCCGAACAGCCTTTTGTGGCTGCTCCTGCACAAAGCGCTCCAATTGTAGATAAAGAAACACCACTGTGGTTGCTGCTACCTGTCTTTTTTCTAACTGTAGGTGGATCTGTACTGTGGTGGATTGTGAAAAAACGCCCATCGCCCACCGAGGAAACAGACAATTTACCAGAATCAAATCCTCATCCACCCAATGGAGAAACGGCGGCGCTTGATGCTAGCACAACTTCCTCCCTGAATGGAGCGACGCTGGAAGAGCAGGCAGTACCGCACTTTCAAGAGCAAGAAACCCCCGATCGCACTCCTTTCAACATCTATGCTCAAACACAATCTGACTTGAACCAAAATGGTACTCAGGAGGCAGCAAATTTAGTACAAGAGACAAGTAATGGTACTTCTAACCTCTATGAAGGCGCGACATCGGGCGTAGCTAATGGCTCAGAAAATAACAATTTGGGAGCCGCAGCTTTAGGTGGTGCAGCTATAGCAACAGGCATCGGGGCAGCTACTTGGTCTACCTTTAACAACAAAGAAACAGAAACAGACGCCATTGATGAGACTGTAAATCACAGTAATTATACGGAAACATACACTCCTGAGCCTGATGAAGTTGCATGGGATATAGAAGCCCCGGCGGCTGTAGTAAATACTTCATATCCTTACCCAGGTAATCTTCCAGAAGAGGTATCTGATGTGGAACTGCCTTCATCTGAGGTGACAGCCCCACTCCCGGAATTACCAGATGTGCCACAAGCATCATCTGATTTTGGATATTGGGACACAGCAATTAGTGAAGATGAGGTAGATGAGGAACTTCAGGCAGAATTGAACTGGCTAGAGAGTATCACCTCAACTGAAGATACAGCTTCAGTAGATGAATTGCCCTTAGCAGAGTCTGAGGAAGTGACAGCCGATGTGGAAGCATCAGAGACAGATACATCCTCACTGCTGGATTTACCGGAATTTCCAGAAGATTTATTGAGTAAAGATGCATTGAATGTAGTAGCGGACGCAGCCGAACCCACTTTAACTTTGCCAGAGTCAGAACTTCCCGCCGAGCCGATTGGGGAAGCTAACTCCACAGATTTGGCCGCAGCCGCAGCTTTAGCAGCGGGTGCAGGAGTTGGCGCTTGGGCTAGCACTTTCGGATCGGATACTCAAAATGAAGCGATCGCAGCCGAAACAGCTAGTGGTTTGGTTGATGCAGATGAAGAAAGTAGTATTGTACTCACACCGCATACTTATACATCGGCTCATGTCTCTTGGGAAATTTCCCCAGCCAAGAAAGCAGAACTGTGGCAACAAGGCGGTACTCAATTGGTAGTGCGGCTGTATGATGTGACTGGCATTGATTTGAGTTATCAAACCCCGCAGCTGGTAAAGCAGTATGAATGTGCAGAGACAGCACACGATCGCGTTATAGAAATTCCCCTCAATGATCGCGACTACATAGCTGAAATTGGCTATATCGCTTATGGCGAACACTGGTTATTCATCGCTCGTTCTGCAATTGTTCGTGTCTTCAGTCCTGTGAATCCAGATCCGATAGTTGATGATGTGGCAATGGCAGCCCAAACAGCTATTGGTTTGGTAGATACTCAAGAAGAAAGCAGTATTTTACTCACACCCGATACTGATGGATCAGCTCATGTCTCTTGGCAGATTTCCGAAGCCAAGAAAGCAGCACTGCGGCAACAAGGCGGTTCTCAATTGATCGTGCGGCTGTATGATGTGACTGGCATTGACTTGAGTTATCAACCTCCGCAGCTTGTAAAGCTGTATGAATCTGAGGAAACAGAAAACGAAGGATTAGTGGACATTCCCCAGGGCGATCGCGACTACATGGCTGAAATTGGCTATCTCGCTGATGGCGAACGCTGGTTATTCATCGCCCGTTCTGCGATCATTCATGTCTCCAGTCCGGTGAATCCAGATCCCGTAGTTGATGATGTCGCAATCGCGGATAAAACAGATGTTGATTTGGTAGATGTCCAAGAAGAGAGCAGTATTGTCCTCACACCCCGCACTTTCCAATGGGCTGAAGTTTCTTGGGAGATTTCCGAAGCGAAGAAAGCAGCACTGCGACAACAGGGCGGCTCTCAATTGGTAGTGCGGCTGTATGATGTGACTGGAATAGACTTGAGTTATCAAAATCCTCAGTTTGTCCAGCAGTATGAATGTGAAGAGACAGCACACGATCGCTTTGTAGAAATTCCCATCAGCGATCGCGACTACATAGCTGAAATTGGCTATGTCGCTGATGGCGATGTCTACGACGGTAAACTACGCTGGTTATCCATTGCCCGTTCTGCGATCGTTCGTGTCTTTAGTCCAGTGCCTACAGAGCCGACGACAAAAGATCCCGTCGTTGAAAATGTAGCATTAGTAAGCGAAACCGCTATTGCTTTGGCAGATGTAGAAGCAGAAACTGCCCCAGAAGAGAGCAGTATTGTCCTCACACCCCGCACTCCCAAGTGGGCTTATGTTTCTTGGCACATTTCCAAAACTCAGGCGGAAGCACTGCGACAACAGGGCGGTTTCCAATTAGTAGTGCGGCTCTATGATGTCACCGGCATTGACTTGAGTTATCAAAGTCCCCAGCTTGTCCAGCAGTATGAATCTGAAGAAGTAGCACGCGATCGCTTTGTGGCGATTCCCGTGAGCGATCGCGATTACATGGTTGAAATTGGCTATATTGCTGATGGCGATCGTTGGTTACTTATCGCTCGTTCCGCTAACGTCCGGGTTTTCAGTCGTCCCCACGGAGATTTTTGGTTTGTCGCTGATGCTGAATTAATTATTCACGGAGCAACTCAACCAAATACCAACGTAAACATTGGCGGACATCCCATCAAAGTTAAACCCGATGGTACTTTCCACCTACGTCTCCCCTTTTCAGATGGTTTAATGGACTATCTGATCACGGTAGCTGCTGATGGGGAATCCACAAGAACTATTCATAAAAAGTTCTCTCAGGAAACTTCCGAAAGCTAACATTACGCTGAGTTATCCCAATAAAAGCCCAAAGGCTTGTGTCATCTTGTTCCCAGCCTGGAGGCTGGGAATGTATTTAAAGTGGGCTTCTGCCTCTTGTCAGGCTACTGGAGGCGGAGCCTCCCAGAATGGGTTCCCAGCCTAGAGGCTGGGAACCAGTCAAAGCAATGGCATTCCCCTCTAACCCGATTCTCCGTTTTGAGAGAGTGTAGGAAGAGGGGATTTTATTATGCCAACTTTCCTTTTCATCCCTGTTAGAGGGAGTGATTACAATACGATTCGATTAAAGTTTTTTAATGAAAATTATAGATCGCAAAAATTTGATAAATCATCACAAAGACACGATTCATCGCGTATTGTAGAGACGGCGATTCATCGCGTCTGTATTGTAAAGACAGCAATTCATCGCGTCTCTTGCTCTGGAAAAATTTCTTGAGTTAGAGATTTTTTAAATGCTAACGTCTACAAGGTGACACAGGATTTGGAACGGTTTTTTTAACTATGAAGCATAGACACAAAATAGCTTTTAGCTTAACATCGTTGATTGGTCTTAATTTAATCTCTAGCTTAGTCGCATTTAATCAGGCCATCGCAGCGCCACCGAGAACCCCAGACAAAAGTGTAAATTGCGAGATTTTAGTTGTGGGTGGTGGACTTTCTGGTGTAGCCACAGCTTACGAGGGTTTGCTAGCAGGACGAACAGTTTGTCTTACAGAAATTACTGACTGGCTGGGAGGACAAATTTCTGCTCAAGGGACATCTGCGTTAGATGAACGACCAACCCAACGTTCTAAACAATTCTATTCTCGTGGCTATCTGGAATTGCGAAACCGCATTGAGCGCAAATACGGTGAGCTTAACCCTGGTGATTGCTGGGTAAGTGACTCGTGTTTTCTTCCCCGCGATGCTCACACTATTTTGACCCAGATGCTTAAAGATGCCGAAAAGCAGGGCAAAGGGAAGTTGCAATGGTTTCCCAACACAGTAATTAAGGATTTAGAAATCGCTGCTGATGGCAAAATAATTAATGGTGCGATCGCAATTCAATCTCAACCACCAAAAGGCGCACCACCTCTCAATACTTTTACGTTATCTCAAAGTATTGAAGATGCCTATCGCTACGAAAACTCATCTCGGTTTACTAAAACTATTGTCCGTTTCATCCCTAAGCCAGCGAAAGAGGATGCTGCTAAATGGTATGTCATAGACGCTAGCGAAACTGGAGAAATTATTGCCCTTGCTGATGTCCCTTATCGATTAGGTATTGATGCCCGTTCTTACTTAGAACCTTCTGCTTCCAGTGCTAATAATGACCCCTATTGTCCTCAAGGCTTTACCTACACCTTTGCAATGGAGGCCACTAAGGAACCGCAACCGCAGACAATGCCTGCATTTTATCCACAATATGCGCCATATTTCAGCTATGAATTGAAGCGACTGGCTAACTTTGATTTAGTTTTTACCTATCGTCGCATTTGGAGTCCAAACAAAGGGAAACCAGCAAAATTTGGCGGTGTAAGCTTTACTGCGGCTACACCAGGGGATATCTCCATGCAAAACTGGACTTGGGGTAACGACTACCGCCCCGGAACAGCCCAGGATAACCTAATTTATACTCGGCAACAGTTACAAGGTACTGGACAGTTAGAACCAGGGGGTTGGATGGGAGGACTGCGGACAGAAGCGCTCCGCAAGGCTGAGGAAAATGCCTTATCTTTCTATTACTGGTTGGTAGCTGGAACTACGGATTCTCAACTAGGGGATGGTGTCAAGCAGCCACAAACTAATAACCGCTTTGTTTCCGGTTTAAATTCACCAATGGGGACAGCGCATGGTTTATCAAAATATCCTTATATGCGAGAAGGACGGCGGATTATTGGCCGCCCTAGTTGGGGACAAACCGGAGGTTTTGGTATCTGGGAAATTGATATTTCCCGCCGAGATTATAATGACGAGTATTACTCCAAGACTCTGCCAGCAGATATGTATCGTCGCCTACGAGCAGCAGTTGCAGGTTTAGAAGCAGTATCAGTAATTGAGGGTAAAGTTCCACCAGACAAAGCAATGCGA
Organism: Nostoc sp. DedQUE09; assembly: GCF_034530915.1. Taxonomy (NCBI): domain Bacteria; kingdom Bacillati; phylum Cyanobacteriota; class Cyanophyceae; order Nostocales; family Nostocaceae; genus Nostoc; species Nostoc sp. DedQUE09. The sequence goes on along the minus strand of NZ_JAVRCE010000051.1, from coordinate 30,875 downwards.
CGGACTCGTTCTACCATCTTCCCCGATGCTGTGGGTATTGGTCACTACGCCATAGATTTCCATCCTTGCATGGTGAATAGTCCCCCAGAAGCCCCTGGTAACACAGAACGTCCAGGTGAAAGACGTGGTGCGGGTCTTGCTTATCCCTTCCAAATTGCTTTGAGAGCAATGATTCCCCAGAAAATTGATAATTTGCTTGTAGGTGGCAAAAGTATTGCGACTAGTCATATTGCCGCTGCTGCCTATCGGGTACACTCCTTTGAATGGTCGGCTGGCGCAGCTGCGGGAACTATTGCTAGTTTTGCACTCAAAAATGCGATCGCACCTTACCAACTAGTTGATGACTTACCTAAACAAGAGCCACAACTAGAAGCACTCAAGCGGCTTTTGCAACAAAATGGTAATCCTACCGCCTTCCCAGATACATCTATTTTTAACGAAAACTGGGATAATTGGAAATAGATTGTCATTTGTCATTGGTCATTTGTCATTTGTCATTTGTCATTTGTCATATCAAGTCCGGTTAATCACTTATGATTACCGAATCTGTGCAAAAATCCCAAAAGCCTTTTCCCCCAGCAATAACTGAGGTCTAAATGATAAGTCTTTAGCCGGACACGATATCATTGGTCGTTGGTTAGGGACAAATGACAACGGACAACGGACAAATGACAACAGACTACTAAACAATGAACTAAACTAATTATTTGTAGTGTAGTTTTGTAAAATTATCTTGACCAATTGGTTTATGGTTATCACACTTTCAGCAGATGTTTACGGGATGTCCACGGCACCAACTATAGCTCCTGAACGGTCTAATCAAGTTATCCGTAAGACTTATCCGAATTACAAAGTGATTGTATTAAACGATGATTTTAATACATTCCAACACGTGTCTGAATGTTTGATGAAATATATTCCGGGAATGAGTGGCGATCGCGCGTGGGATCTGACTAATCAGGTACACTATGAAGGTCAAGCGATCGTCTGGGTCGGGCCCCAAGAACCTGCGGAACTCTATCACCAGCAGCTGCGGCGAGCAGGTTTGACAATGGCACCTCTAGAAGCAGCTTAACCTTAAATTATTATGGGCAAACCCTCCGTAGATCCCCTCCGCACGGCTTCTCTACGAGACGCTACGCGAACACAGAAAGCTGCCAGGCTGGTTTGGAATCACTCAACACACCTTTCTGGCCTTATCCCCATTTTAGAACGTCTTTGTCAGCAAGACGGTATCCAAACTGTGACGCCGGGAGTGATTGGGCGATCGAAGGGTCACTGTCCAAAAATGCAACTACGCGTCTCAGTACCCATTCGCGGCGGCTATAAAGTCATTGCACGGCAGGGGAAAACGGTACAAGAGGTCTTTATTTTAACGACTTTATCCCAGGATCAACTAGAAGCTGCATTAGCGATCGCCATGAGATGTTAATCATACCTGATAGGAGTGCTGAGTGCTGAGTTAGGAGTTATGAGTGCTGAGTGCTGAGTTGGGAATCTCACTTTTTTACCCAATGCCCGCTTGCCCTGAGCGTACCCCTCCGGGGAAGCTACGCGTAGCGTCTCGTAGAGAAGCCGAAGGGATGCCCAATAACTATTCCTCAACTCGATGTACTGCAAATTTGTGTAGCGGCAGACTAACGATGCAAGAGAAAGTTAAGAAATATGACAGAGCTGTAGTTATTTTCAAAGTCATGGCTACAGATTCCCAGCCAGGTAAAACCATTTTTTCGATGCCAAAAGCTACACAGTAAACCAGCCAGTAACTAAAGCTCATTCTAAACAGAATTCGCTCTGTTTCTTCCATCTCATTTGTTTGCTGCTTACAATCCCACAGTAACAACAGTCCAATAATGCAAGCGACAAAGGAAACAGCAACTACAGATTCGTGACAAAATATATTTAACGAATGCATTTGTGTTTATTCCCACATTTTTTCAGTTGAAACTCAGTCTAAAGGAATATTCCTTGCGGAGCTACAAATTATTTACAAACCTCAATAGATTGAAGAGTGCTGAGTGAAAAATCTCACTTGCAACTTAGCATTTGTAACTCCATTAATCTGCAACAGTAGTTGCCAAAATTGAAGCGTTTGCAACAATTACTGCTTCATGTATAAGAAAGGTTTAAGTATTTCCAAGAAATATATAAGCAATTGCTGGAAAGGCTTAATACTTTGCAACAATTCCTCCTCCATGTATAAGAAAGGTTTAAGTCTTTCTAAGAAATATATAAACAATTGCTGGAAAGGCTTAATACTTTGCAACAATTGCTCCTCCATGTATAAGAAACGTTTAAATGATTGCAACATTTGTTGTAATTCACTTATGAGTTAATCTTACTTAAAAAATCAATCAAAATTTTTGAAGTAAAATTAACCGCCCTCATCCCCCAACCCCTTCTTCCGATTTGGGCTGCACCCCCTCTAACTCCCCCTTGGCAAGGGGGAGAACCGGATATTTCCCCTCTTTGCAAGCTACGGTGTACACACAAGTCGAATTACCCCCCTCAATCCCCCCGATGCATTGGGGGGAAGCCGGAAATCTAATTCCCTCCCCTTTGCAAGGGGAGGGTTAGGGTGGGGTAAAAACCAGATTCGTAAACGACTCCAGACTTGTGTGTACACCGTAGCCTTGGAAAGGGGGGAAATAAGATTTCTGGTTCCCTCCCCTTTGCAAGGGGAGGGTTAGGGTGGGGTAAAATCGATATTTATCAACTACTTCAAACTTGTGTATACACAGTGGCCTTAAAAAGGGGGGAACTAGAATCAAAGTCTCCCAATTTATCGGGGGATTTAGGGGGATCAAACCACATTTTGCACTTGGCATAGAGATGTGTGTACACCGTAGCCAATGCATCGGGGGGATTAAGGGGGAAAACCCAGGGTTTGCGCTTCAGTACCAAGATGTGTACACACCGTAGCCCAAGCTTAGAAGATGGATTTAGGGTGAGGGCTTTTGATAAACATAATTTTGAGCCACTTTCCAGTAGCGCGAGAAGCGTTTCAAATCAATATAGCCGTCATAGTCAAAAAATGGTTTTACCTCTAACACTTCTACTGCTATAGAACGCTCGATTTGATTACAGATATCATCAAATCGGGGACTGGGACTATCGGCTGTGACAACTAAATTAGCATCATGTTCTTGAGCAAAAGTTAAAACTTCTTGTGCCACATTGCCACGGCGGATAACAACAGGTAACTCTAGCAAACATTCGTAGATAAAAGTTAGACGTTTAAGACTCAATTGCCATTCTTCTATCAAAGCCTCATCCCAAACCCAGATAGCTGGAGCATCAGGGTATTCTTGCAATACGGGATTATTTGGACTGAGGCAATCTCCATGTACCCAAACAATTGGTTTATTCATTTTTTACCTTTCTTTCCACGCTGCCAACTTTGGCTATTGGCTTGTTTGCTAAATTCCCCTTTGGGAAAAAGTCGCTGTTCTAATTCTTCATAACTGCCTTCAAAATCACAATGACCGTAAAGAGGACATTTCTGGCAATAAAGGCCTTTAGTGTAGCGTTCTAAGTTTTCACGGTTGAAAAAATATGGTTTCTGACTAAAAGTGCTACTAACCCACTGCCATGACATATTATTACTAGCAGGATCTCCATCTAAAAGATGCTCAAGAAACCACTTGGCTCCTGCTTGCCAACGAATACGCCGCCAATGAATAATATAAGCCGCTAGCCACATTCGTGCGTGGTTATGTAAATAGCCAGTTTCTCTCAAATCATGACTAAAGCTGTCAATGCAAACTCTGCCTGTAGTTCCTTCTCTAATATCTTGCGGCAATTCGGGTGCATATTCGCCCACAGTGTAACCAGTTTTGTAATCTTCCTGGTCTTTCCAGATTTCATTCCCTAACTTTATATACAACCGTTGCCAATAGTCGCGCCAACCTAACTCGTTAATTAGTTTCGTAGCATCATCTTGGTGCTGTACCTGGTCAAGGACATAATCTCGAATTTCTCGCAAACTCAAAACGCCATAGCGGATGTAAGGCGAAAGACGCGTGATTGCACCTGCGAAGAAATTACGTGTTTGGGCGTAGCGAAGAGGATCGATTTTTTGCAGCGCTGTTTGTGCCGCTTTGCGTCCCCCTAGAGTTTCGCTGATGTGGTCATCGCGTTCTGCTGCACCTGGGAATTGTTCGCGCAGGTAGGCTACCAACTCATCGCGGTTGGTAAATTCGCGTTGCATATCTTTAGGCATGTGAACTTTGAAGAGTAAGAATAGATAAACAAAAATACCTGTAGGTTAAGTCATTATTATCGCGAATAAATATAAGCGATCGCTCTCAACCTTATGAGAGAACTTTTTTCGTGGTAAGCAAAGATGAATGGGTGCGTAGCCTAGCAATAATCGCAAGCAGTGTTCATTGTCCTAATTTTCACTGGTGACGTGAATATCCCAGTAAGGCTAGACTGTCAGGGCAAACTGTGTTGCAAAAAACACCATGAACCTCTGCATTAATCCCCACTGCCCAAGACCCCAAAATTCTCAAAATATACTGTTTTGTCAAGCCTGTGGCTCAGAATTGCTCTTGGAAGGACGGTATCGAGTGATTCGCCAATTAGGTGCTGGTGGTTTTGCCAAGACATTTGAAGTCAACCACGCTAACACCCTCAAAGTCTTAAAAGTTCTGATGCTGGATGATGCCAAGGCAGTATCACTGTTTCAGCAAGAGGCACAAGTTTTAAGCCATCTCAATCATCCAGGGATTCCAAAGGGAGATGGGTATTTTACCTTTTGTCCCAAAAATAGCCAAGCGCCACTGCATTGCTTGGTAATGGAGAAAATCGAGGGGTTGGACTTGTATCAATATATGGAACAACGAAGTAATCGCCCCATTGATGAAAAGTTAGCACTTTTATGGCTAACTCAGTTGGCAAATATTTTGCATGAAGTGCATCAGCAGAACTTTTTTCATCGAGATATCAAGCCACCAAATATTATGCTCAAAGCCGATGGACATCTGGCTTTGATAGATTTTGGTACAGCAAGAGAAGTTACATCAACCTATCATCAAAAAGCAGCAGGGCAGAATATAACAGGGATTTTTTCACCTGGTTATACACCACTAGAACAAGCCAATGGTAAAGCCGTACCACAATCAGATTTTTTCGCTCTTGGTCGCACATTTGTTTATTTACTTACTGGCAAATCTCCAGATCAATTTTCTGAAGACCCGCGAACTGGTAAGTTAATGTGGCGAGACAGTGCCTCACAAATATCTAAGCAGGTAGCTGGTTTGATTGATTACCTGATGGAAGCATTTCCTGCCAAGCGTCCTCAAAATGCCCAAATGATTTTGAGGTGTCTATCAGAGCTTAATTCAACTGTACAGTCATATTCCCCTTCTTCAGCATCACAATTACCACCTACCGAAATAGAAAAGCCTAAATACAGTAGGCCAGTTAAAACGTTAGCGACTACTCAAATTCAATCTTCAAAAACTCAAACAAATATATTCTCTAGCCAGACTGCTCAATTCACAGGCGGAATAATTGCTTTTGTTATACTTTTTTTAATTAAATTCGGTAGTGGCGGAATTTATAAGTTATTTGATTCTCATCAAAGTCAGCCAGTGGTAACTTCAACACCAACTGAGCTACAAGCAAGTAATTCTAAGCAAGCAAGTACTGATTCAACGAGTAAACAACCTTTTATACCCCAGGAAAATATATCTTTAGGTGTTCCATCTGGTTGGAATAAGTTTGAGGGTGGTGGTGCAGAATTGTGGTTGCCTCCAAGTTGGGAAGGTGGTAATTTAAGCGAAAGATTAGACGAATTCAGGACAAGTTTAGGAAATAATAATCTAGACCTTGAGAGATTTGCTCAAATAGTCAAACAAAATCCTTCAGCATTTTCCATTTGGGCTTTTGACACAAAAACTGCTAATTCCAGGTCTTTTGGTAATATGGTTCTCGTAATAAATGAGCAAGTTTCTCCTAGTACTAACTTTAAAAAAATACTGTACAACTCTGTTCCTAATGAGTTTAGTTTATTAGATACGAAGACCTATAAAGTTGAAAATTACCATATAGGAAGAATAATCCAGTTAGGTAAAAACAGCAAACAGCTAAAATATATGATTAAAGATGATGGTACTCTTTGGACTGTATTATTTTCTGCTCGTACAGATGAATTTGAACAGAATTTACCAGCTTTTGAAGCAAGTATCCAAACCTTTTTATTTAAGCGTTAGCTTGTTGTATAAAGTATTGTCTTCTTTGTTCAAGTGTAGGAATAATATAAGACTCCTATTTGATTTTTGAAATATACGTAGGGGAGCCAGTGCGTTGCGGTGAATCCAGCGCTGTAGGCGGGTTTCCCGCCGTAGGCGACTGGTGAACCCGAAGGGAGGTCCCGACGCTCGTAAGCTTTGCGTTAGCGACTGTGCGTAGCGTCTGACTCGCTCTAAGCGTACTCCTACGGAGAAGCAAGCGTAGCGTAGCGTCTCTAAGAGTTGCCATGCCGCAGGTTTTACGCTGCGCTATCTGTTGTAGCAACTGGCGTTGCGTTAGCGTAGCGCATCATCCCAAGTTTATGGTGCGTTACGACGTTCCGTCTAACACATCCTACTGGTACTTATATTTTTTCAATAATCAAATATGATTCCTATATATATGCACAGTATCGCTCATGGGAAAAAGCATAGCCTAATTTATGTACAATTCTAAAGCGATCGCTAGGACAGGCTACGCCTACACAATCTCTTACACCCCCATCATGAGCAACATTCCCCAAGCCGGACAACCAGCGCCAGATTTCTCCACACCTGACCAAAATGGTAATGCAGTCACTCTCGACGACCTCAGCAGTCAGTGGGTTGTCCTCTACTTCTACCCTAAAGATGACACACCCGGTTGTACCACTGAAGCGAAAGATTTCAGCGAGTTGTATCAAGACTTCAGCGAACTGGGAGCAAAAATCTTAGGCGTAAGTCCAGATTCAGGTAAATCCCACTGTAAATTTATCAACAAACATAACTTGTCAATCACCCTTTTAAGTGACCCAGAACATATTTTGACAGAAGCCTACGGTGCTTGGCGCTTAAAAAAATTTATGGGCAAAGAATATATGGGTGTTGTTCGCTCAACTTTTCTAATTTCACCTGATAAAATTATTGTCTATACTTGGCCTAATGTGAAAACCAAAGGTCACGCTCAAGCAGTTTTAACTAAATTACGGGAATTAGCAGCTACCTAATGCAACTGAATGCAGGTATAGTTACACCAATGCTACATAATATTGCTCTAGAAACTGCCAGCGTGATGATTAAAGTAAATAATTATACTTTTTGCAGTTTTAAATAAACATGGTTCAATTTATCGAAGCACAAAATGTCGGGCTTGCCTATTTGGAAGAAAGATTTAGCCTACAGCTAACCGAAGATGAGGCATTCTTCACAGAATGGTTTGAAAATTTACCGGAAATTACAAATTTAGAAAAGCAAGATTTAGACAGAATAAAACTTCATTTTCTCCGTTTAGTCAAGCGTCCTCCTTCGTCAGAAGAAACGGTTAAATTAGTAGTTTTATCTCCTTTACTTAATTTAGCTGGGTTTTATGATGAGCCTTTTTATATAAGAGGCGAGGAATCAATAGAAATTTCTGCGGAAGATGAAGGAGAAATCACTAGAGGTAGAATTGATATTTTAGTGATTCAAGAACAATTCTGGTTATTAGTAATTGAATCTAAAAGGTCTAGCTTTTCTCTTTTAGAAGCCATACCTCAAGCACTTGTTTATCTGTTGGCTAATCCTACTCAAGACAAACCTACTTTTGGATTAGTAACCAATGGTAGTGATTTTATTTTCCTGAAACTTACCAAAGATAATCAGCCAAAGTATGGTGTATCTGACCAATTTACACTTTTGAAACGAGAAAGTGAATTGTATCAAGTTCTAAGTGTATTAAAAAATTTGAGTCAAAGTTTGAGTTAATAATTATGTCTATTCGTCCTATATACCTTGATTGCCACGCTACTACAGCCGTAGATGAACGAGTATTAGCAGCAATGCTCCCCTACTTCACAGAAAAATTTGGCAACCCAGCAAGTATCGGTCATGTTTATGGTTGGGAAGCAGAAGCTGGTGTCAAACAAACGCGAGAGATTTTAGCAGCAGCAATTAACGCCACTCCTGAAGAAATTGTTTTTACCAGTGGGGCAACAGAAGCGAATAATTTAGCTATTAAAGGTGTTGCTGAAGCTTATTTTAAAAAAGGTCAGCATATTATTACTGTTGCCACTGAACATAGTGCAGTAATCGATCCTTATAATTATTTAAAAAGTCTTGGTTTTGAAATTACTATTCTCCCCGTTAAACAAGATGGATTGATTGATTTAACTGAGTTAAAAAAAGCTTTACGTCCTGAGACAATTTTGGTATCGGTGATGGCTGCAAATAACGAAATTGGCGTGTTACAGCCAATAGCCGAAATTGGGGAAATGTGCCATGAACACCAAATTATTTTTCACACCGATGCCGCCCAAGCTATTGGTAAAATTCCTTTAGATGTGCAAGCGATGAAAATTGATTTGATGTCGCTAACAGCACATAAAGTATATGGCCCCAAAGGCATTGGAGCGCTATACGTCCGCAGACGCGATCGCAGAGTACAACTGGCTCCCCAGCAGCACGGCGGCGGACATGAGCGGGGGATACGCTCTGGTACATTGTATACACCGCAAATTGTCGGCTTTGGCAAAGCTGTAGACATTGCTTTGGCTGAACAAGCAACAGAAACCCAACGCCTCACCCAATTAAGACAAAGATTATGGGAACAGCTTTCGCAAGTTGAAGGAATTCATCTCAACGGACATCCCCAACAGCGATTGGCGGGAAACTTGAGTATCAGTGTTGAGGGAGTGGATGGAGCCGCACTTTTGCTAGGATTGCAGCCAGTAATGGCTATATCTTCTGGTTCTGCTTGCTCGTCGGCAAATACTGCTCCTTCCCATGTTCTCACAGCCTTGGGACACCCCCAACAGCTAGCTTATGCCTCAATAAGGTTTGGCATTGGCAGGTTTAATACAGAAGAGGAAATTGATATTGTGGCGAAACATGCGATCGCTACTATTCAAAGTTTACAAAATAAACGGTAAGCATAAAAGCCAGCAAAGCCTCTTTTTTGGGCAATCGTATATTTAGGAAGAGATATTATCTGTACGATTGCCCATATCAAAAACATTAAATTCAATTCCTTCTAACTTCAGCCTCAAAGCTTCTAATAATAGGTTTATCCTTTCTTCAATAAAAATGCTTAGGGCCTGTTCAGGAAGTGCATCGGCTCTTGACCATTCAAGAATGATCTTCGGTATAAGATGAGAACTTAACACTGTTTCTAAACTAGGGTCGTCATATTCTTTGAGATAATGTAACGGATTTTTATCGCTAATTTGCAAATTAGTTATTTGAGACAGATAGGCAATATTCATCAAGCTGTCACATTCTATTTGGCTAGCAATGCAACTTTGCTTAATAAAATTAACTGGAAATATATGATGTAAATTAGGTTTGTCTGTTAGCAAATAATAAACATCAGACAAAATATCTCTATGGGGTTTTGCCCAATCTTGCGGCTTGTGGTTTGCATAAAGTGATAGTATTGCTCTGGATAAGCGACCTCTATAACTGTAGAAAGATTTCCTGAGAGAATTCTTATCAATATCAAATTTATTGAACGAGTAAGTATTATTAGCCTTTTGTTGATTAACAAAGTATATATGTTCCCAGAGATGAGTAGTGTTTGTTAGTAAATCTGCATTATGAAAACTATAATACCAAAAATATTTATTTAAAAAACTATAATCTGGTTTTTCATTTCGATAAAAGTATGCTGTAATAGTCAGGTAAAAATATCGGTAAGGGATTAATCTTCCACCTTTAATATGCAAAATATTATCAAAAAAATCAAAAGTTTTAGCAACGGCTATTTTAAAATTAGACCATACAGCTTCAATATGTTCTGTTTTTAGCTTATTAAGATACATATCAGTAATATTTTGTATCCCAGCTTCGGGAAATTCAAGTTTTACCACTACAGCTAGCATCTGTAGCAATGTCCAATTATCAATATTGACATATTGACTGCTAGAAATAGTTTGTTTAAATTTATCAAATAATTCACGAAGATAAAATCCAGAGATATTATTTGTCTTATTTTCAGAACGAAAGGTCTTAGCAACCACAATATCAAAGATATCCAAGGGTTTACCAGCTTGATTAATCCGCTCAAATATTTGACACACTTCTGCAACTTCAATACCTCTTAACTCAATAAAGGAAATTTGATAACTATATAAGGCTTCCCTAATCCTTCTGAATTGTTGCATATAAGGATTTTCAAAGTCACCATATCCATTTTTGTGAAGATTTCTTTCTATTTCCACAGGATTTTTAATGATATCTCTTAAACTAACAATGAGTTTTTCTTCGTGACGTTTTTTCTTGCCACTATTTGCTTTTATTTGACCATCATTATCATCAATTTCAGCCCAAAATAAAAATCGCTTTGTGTAACTTGTATTATCTGTGATCTCAGTGAATTCAATTGTAAAATCTATATATAGCGTTGGATCAAAGTTCTCCTTTTTCTCAATTTTTCCTCCATAGATTGATGTTAAAAGAGTAGTCGTTCTTTGTTGACCATCTAAAATATACTGATATTCATTAGACTGAAAATCATCAGCAAATTTGATACCTCCTATTTGCCTATGACTTTCTAGCTTAGTACTGGTTTTCCAAATTAAAATACTTCCTAAAGGGTAAAACTTATAAATACTATCCCAGAGTTTTTTTACATTCTCTTTCTCCCAAACAACATCTCGTTGAAAAGTGGGAATTTGATACCTTTTAGCTAGGAGATTTTCTAAATAGGTAGTAATACTGTGACCATCTGGCTTAATGCGATCAGCGTATGTAAACATTAACTTTACTTTACCTAACGTTGAGTAAATATCAAGATTGATATGTGAATTTTACTTAGTTCAGTAAAATTCCATACAAAGGTAACTGATATTTAATTAAGTGGCAACTCAGATTTTAGCAAACCTCTGCAACCTTTCTTCCATGCCAACGTTGCCCTGTAAGCCGCCTGTGTGTACTAGCAACAAGGAGTCGCCTTTACAAAAAAATCCCTGCTGTAGTAAATCCATCACTCCGTAAAACATTTTGGCGGTATATACGTAATCGAGGGGTACGCCATGTTCCTGTGTAAACTGTTGGCTGAACAGTAGCAACTCATCGTTGACTTTTGCATAACCGCCAAAGTGGTAATCACACATTAATTCCCAGTTAGATGGTGTGGGTGAACCAGAGGCGAGGTAATTTGTCAATAAGCTTTCGATTTCTTGTGCGAGAAATGCGCCGTTCTTCAATACGGGAAAAGCGATCGCTCTTTGTCCTTCATGCAACGAAAGCGCAATACCTGCAAGAGTGGTAGCTGTACCGCAGGCTACGCAGATATGATCAAATGCGTAGGCGTAGCCAGTACTTCGGCTGCGCCCTTCGGCTACGCTCAGGACAGGCTCAGTGACTGCCGTAGGCATCGCATTACTAATTATTTCTGTGCAACCGCGCACACCATTTAAATTACTCCCACCTTCGGGAATGATAAACACCTCACCAAAACTTTGTCGCAGATATTCTTCTAACGCTGGTGTGTTGCGCTGTCGATACATTTCACGGTTCAGATACACAAGCTGCATACCCTGTTGTACAGCAAAACTCAGCGTTGCGTTTAATGGTAGCCTCTCCTCGCCACGAATTACGCCAATGGTGCGAAAACCGAAAAGATTACCAGCCGCCGCAGTTGCATAGATGTGATTGGAATAAGCGCCGCCAAAGGTTAACAGCGTAGTGAAATTTTTCTCTTTAGCCTCTAAAAGATTGTATTTCAGCTTAAACCACTTGTTGCCGTTCACCCACGGGTGCATGAGATCGAGGCGCAACACATACAAATCAACACCAGCGTGGCGGGCAATTTCGCTGTTGATTTGTTGTAGAGGTGGAGCAATAAAGGTTAACGACATCTGTCAAGATTTTAACTTAGAATTTGCATTTTCTCACGTTCATTATCGAATATAAAAGTAATGATAAACATTGAGTAATTCAATGGTAAGTCAAGCTAAATGATAAATAAATCTTTCTAATGATTAGCTTTAGAAATTGGCATTTTACTAATTGAGTGTTTCAGGTAAATATAAGAAACATAACACTCGCTCCAGATAATATTCTTTTGGAGAAAAGAAATGGTTGCACTCACACAGCTTACTCAAGTTATTTCCAATCCTGGACGTTTGACGATTGAAACTGTTGAAATTGCTCCTCAAACGACTGCTATACGTTGTCTCGATTGGGATAGAGAACGTTTTGATATCGAGTTTGGTTTACGGAATGGAACAACCTATAATTCTTTTTTAATTCAAGGAGAAAAAATTGCCTTAGTTGACACATCTCACCGCAAGTTTGAGGAATTATATCTTGAGGTGGTGGCGGGATTAATTGATCCGGCTAAGATAGATTACTTAATTATCAGTCACACAGAACCAGACCACAGTGGCTTAGTGAAAGATATTTTGCAATTAGCTCCTTCCATTACTGTTGTTGGTGCAAAGGTGGCTATTCAATTTTTAGAAAATATGGTTCACCAGCCTTTTAAATCAATACAGGTGAAAAGTGGAGAGCGATTAGATTTAGGTAACGGACACGAATTAGAATTTATCTCTGCACCAAACTTACACTGGCCAGACACAATCTTGACCTATGACCACAAAACTTCCACTCTCTACACCTGTGATGTGTTTGGGATGCACTACTGTGATGACCACACCTATGATGAAAATATTACTTTAATAGAGGAAGATTTTCACTATTACTATGATTGTCTCATGGGCCCAAATGCTCGGTCTGTCTTGGCAGCTTTAAAGCGGATTGAAAAGTTAGAAATAGCAACTGTTGCTACAGGACATGGCCCTTTATTAAAACACTATATCTCTGAATGGCTCGGACGATATCAAAACTGGAGTTTAGAACAAACAAAAACAGAGACTTTAGTGGCTCTATTTTATGTTGAAGATTACGGGCATAGCGAACATTTAGTCCGTACAATAGCTCATGGATGCGCGAAAACAGGCGTGGCAATAGAATTAGTAGACCTCAATAGTGCCGAGCCTCAAGAAGTTCGAGAATTAGTTGCACAAGCTTCTGGTTTAGTAATTGCAATGCCACCCCAATCTTCGGTGATGATTCAAGCTGCTTTAAGTACAATTTTGGCTGCTGTTCACAAAAAGCAGGCAATTGGTTTATTAGAGTCAGGAGGGGGAGAAGATGAACCTGTTTATCCTTTACGTAATAAGTTTCAAGAGCTGGGGTTAACTGAAGCTTTTCCTCCTATCTTAGTTAAGGAAATTCCTACTCAATCAACGGAACAGCTTTGTGATGAAGCAGGGACGGATATGGGTCAATGGTTGACCCGCGATCGCACTATAAAACAAATCAAATCTATTAATACGGAGCTAGAAAAAGCTTTAGGGCGGATTAGCACAGGATTGTATATTATCACCGCTAAAAAAGGAGAAATTCAGAGTGCTATGTTGGCTTCTTGGGTGACACAAGCGAGTCTTGAGCCTTTAGGAGTAGCGATCGCAGTATCCAAAGATCGGGCAATTGAATCCTTGATGCACGTTGGCGATCGCTTCGTTTTAAACGTTTTAGAAGAAGGCAAATATCAAGGATTAATGAAACATTTCCTGAAACGTTTTCCTCCTGGTGCAGACCGCTTTGCTGGTGTGAAAACATATCCAGCGAAAAATGAATCGCCCGTTTTAGCTGAAGCTCTAGCTTACATGGAATGTGAAATTACTAGCCGCATGGATTGTGGCGATCATTGGGTAATTTATAGCACAGTTCAAACTGGAAGAGTTGCTAATTTACATGCACTTACTGCCGCTCACCACCGCAAAATTGGCAATCATTACTAATTAGTCATTTGTCATTTGTCATTGGTCATTATTTTCCCCTGCTTCCTACAGACGCGATGAATCGCGTCTTTACCCACTCTTGTACAGACGCAATTCATCGCGTCTCCCAAAAAACTATGTATAAATCTGTTGAAAATACCCCGATTACAATGTACGAAATCAATCGTGGGCGCGTCGTGCGAACCTTGGAATTTATCCAAGATGTGATTGTGATTTGTTTGTGTATCGGGTTATTTAGCTTCATGGTGCTTCAGGTGAGAGATATGTTTCTCTCCTTACTTCCGCCTCTAGATTTTCATGCTGTTACTGCCGATATTCTCTTTTTACTTATCTTAGTTGAGCTATTCAGACTGCTGATTATTTACCTGCAAGAACATCGAGTATCTATTGGGGTAGCTGTTGAAGTTTCCATCGTTTCCGCCTTGCGAGAAGTCATTGTTAAAGGTGTTCTAGAAACAAGTTGGAGTCAAGTTTTAGCAACTTGTGCCTTTTTATTAGTGCTGGGAGTACTACTATTTCTCCGAGTTTGGCTACCCCCTACTTTTGAAGGTATCGATCCTGAACAAGAAGTATCTAAACGCTATAGAAGCCGAGTTAAGTCTGAATTAACACAAACCAATAGCCATTAAGAATAGGGAGTAGAATCTTCCGCCATGCTCAATGATTAACAGAGGTTATTATGTCTGCAAATACTTTAATTACCAGCCATCCTAGAGATGTACAAGTTGCTGAAATTGGTAAAAATACTCTAATTCTACGCTCGCGAACTTGGGACAGATTAAAATTTGAGGTTGAATATTCCCGTCAACGGGGAACTACAGCGAATTCTTATCTGATTCAAGCTGATAAAAAGGCTTTAATTGACCCTCCCGGCGAATCTTTTACCGAAATTTACCTTGAGCAACTTGCACAACGTCTAGATTTCATCTCCCTCGATTACATTGTTCTCAGTCATGTCAATCCGAACCGCAGAGCAACCTTGCAAGTATTACTCTCTCTGGTTCCTCAAGCGACTTTAATTTGTTCTCGCCCCGCTGCTAATGCTCTCAAAACTGCCTTTCCCGAATTTGAATCACCTATTCAAGCGATGCGATCGGGGGATACTCTAGATTTAGGACAAGGACATCATCTATCATTTATTACCGTACCAACTCCCCGGTGGGCAGATGGACTTTGTACTTATGATGCTGCAACAAAAATTCTCTACACAGATAAACTTTTTGGCGCTCATATTTGCGAAGATACTTTGTTTGATGAAGATTGGAAGGGGTTAGATGCGGAACGTCGCTACTATTTTGAATGTCTCCATGCGCCCCAAGCTAAACAAGTTGAAGTAGCCTTAGATAAACTGTCAGTTTTGGGAGCTAGATGTTATGCCCCAGCACACGGGCCAGTTGTCCGTTACAGCCTCAGCCGTTTTACTTATGATTACCGTCAATGGTGTCAAGGGCAAAAATCTCAAGAATTGAGTGTCGCTTTGCTTTATGCTTCTGCTTATGGAAATACAGCAATTCTGGCGAATGCGATCGCTCAAGGTTTGATCCAAAATGGAGTTAATGTAGAATCAATTAACTGTGAACTAGCCGATTCTGCGGAGATTAACCGCATTGTAGAAACTTGCGATGGCTTGATTATCGGTTCACCCACTTTAGGCGGCCATGCACCAACTCAAATTCAAACTGCTTTAGGAATAGTTCTCTCGGTGGCCGCTAAAACTAAGTTAGCAGGGGTGTTTGGTTCTTACGGTTGGAGTGGAGAGGCGATAGATTCAATAGAAAGCAAGCTTAAAGATGCTAATTATCAACTAGGATTTGAAACAATTCGGGTGCGTTTCAGTCCTACTCCTGAGATTCTTCAGCAGTGTCAAGAAGCAGGTGCTTCCTTTGCCCAAAACTTGAAGAAAACTAAAAAACTGCGTTCTTCCCGCCAGATTGTGACAGAAGCCCATGTAGATCGTACTGAACAAGCGGTGGGGCGGATCATTGGTTCTTTGTGTGTTGTGACAACTCGTGATGAAGAAACTCACAAAGGGGTTTTAACTTCTTGGGTATCGCAGGCAACTTTTAACCCGCCAGGAATTATGATTGCGATCGCTAACGAGCAGAATGCAGATTTAATGCATCATCCTGGTGATAAATTTGTGCTGAATATCCTTAAAGAAGGAAGAAATGTCCGACGGTATTTTTCTCGTCACAGCACTTTAGGCGATAATCCCTTTGCGAATCTTGACACAAAAACTGCTCTTAATGGTTGTTTGATTTTGAATGAGGCATTAGCCTATTTAGAATGTACGGTGCAAAATCAGCTTGAATGTGGCGATCGATGGTTAATTTATGCCGTCATCGATCACGGTGAAGTGTTGGAAAATGAAGGTGTCACTGCTTTAGAACATCGGAAATCTGGCAGCTATTATTAATCTGACTGTTCACTAGACTTCTTGCAGAAGTGGGGATAAGGGGCAGGGTTAAAGGAGTAAAGGTATGGAATTTTCCCAAACCCAGTAACCTTTAACATGCACCCCAACATCTTGGTATTTATTACTTTTGCAAGATGTCTAATGTAGATGCCTCTACAACCTTTAGTAGCTGGTCGGCTGGGTTGCATCTTAGAGATATATTCCATAAAGGAAACACCGCCGCCGTCATTTTTGGACAGCCACTTTAGCGACAATCTGTAGCAGGAATTGCTTCTCGTCCAGAAGACGCGACTCCCTACCATTTAGAAACGTTTTATAACTATCGGGTTAATGACAATAAGTAAGTAGGTGCTAAAAAACACAACTAAATTAAGAAGGGTAAAGGTTAAGGGTAAAAGGGAAAAACCTTTACCCTTTAACCTTTTCCCTTTACCCATACAAAACTTTGTATAGTTCGGTTTAATTGTGCCAACCTACTTATCTCCATTACCCCTGATATCATGTCCGCTTGATTGCTTATTAAACCCGAAGAACCCCACCCCGCCAAAGCTGTGCTTTGTCTCCCCTCCCCGCAGGCGGGGAGGGGTTGGGGGTGGGGTTCTTTTATTATGGGTAATTTGGCGGACATGATATGATGTCTATTTCATCTTTAGCCCGGAAGGCTTTAGTGCTAATAACACAGCAATTGTAGGCGCACTTCGCACTACTTTTACTTTCTAGAAGACTGGAGACTGGGGATTGGATATCACATTGAAAATATTTTGAGCCTTGTCGAACATTATTGTTCGATAGCCTTGGTTAAAGCCGTCCGTCAAAATTACTGACGAACGGCTGCTTACTTTGTTGACATCTGGGCTGATGCCTCCACTTGACACCAGTGGCAGATGCCCACTCTAATACTCTAACTTGCTACTGCTTCAGCAGGGGCTGCCTCAGCAGCAGTTATAGGTAAATAAACACTAACTTTTTTACGAGTTTTGCCCTTTCTTTCAAACGTTACAACACCGTCAATTAAGGCAAACAAAGTGTCATCGCTGCCAATACCGACGTTGTTACCAGGATGGAATTTGGTACCGCGTTGACGCACGAGAATGTTTCCTGCACGTACAACTTGACCGCCATAACGCTTGACACCCAGACGTTGAGCATTAGAATCACGACCGTTGCGTGTACTACCTGTTCCTTTCTTATGAGCCATGATTTCCTCTTGTGTATCTACTTCTTTTACTATTCAGCAGCAGTTTCAACTTCTTCAGCAGCGGTGTTATCTAGAACGGGGGTTTCCTTCTCCGGTTCTCCTTGGGCAGCAAATACTGCACCGTTGAGGGTGATGGAGTCAATCATAAGTCTGGTAATTTCCTGACGATGCCCCCGTTTTTTGCGGGTTTTCTTTTTCGGCTTCATTTTGTATACCAGGACTTTACGACCTCTGTAATGTCGCAGTACAGTCCCTTCTACAGTTGCACCTGTTACTAATGGCTGTCCAATAGTGACTTCGCCATCGTGCTGCACGAGTAATACGGAATCTATTGTAACTTTTTCATCTGGTTCGATCGCCAGCAGTTCAATGTCGTAAAACCGCCCTGGCTCTACTCGTATTTGTTTGCCGCCAGTTTCAATAATCGCGTAGGTCATGGAATTGTCCTTGAGGTTGCCGTACAGGTAGCTGGTTTTTATCTCCTGTAGAGATGCTTTTGCCAGCTTTTGTAATATGTCTACCTGATCCGAGCAGGAATTAGACAGACAATCTAACATAATATTTTATTAATAGACGTCAAGTCAAGCTCTAATAGGATTTTTTGGTAATTATCCTCATGAGAATAATTATTAATTTAAGTGTAGACTATGTAAAATTTTTAGATAAAGGTATGGCTTTTGTATCTTGTTAGCAAAGGTTGGCTCTGCTTATTTCATGACAACCTTGTCAGCAAATTCACTGTCCATACCATCTTTTGTAGAATGTTCAAAAACGGGACAACCCAATACTTCCATGCTGTCGTTACTCCCGTAATTGCAAGTCAAGGTAATTCTTGTGTTCAGAATCTGTATTATATTTTTAACCAATATATAACACTTATTGATATTGCAATATCTGCGTAATTTTTTCAAAAAAAGAGTGATATAAAACTAAAGGAAAATATCTCTGCTTGAAATGAGCAAGGAGTATTTCTATGCATTATTTTTTTAGCACTTGGTTGCAAAATAGACTTCATCGCCAGAGCTTACTGAGTGCAAGTGTGTTAGTTTCTCTAACTTTGATCTCACCATTGTTTGTAACCAATTCAGGAATATTAAGTGCATCAGCACAGACACAAACACTCCAGAAGCGCACAGAAGAAGCTTTACGTCTCTACCAACTAGGCGAACAGCAGTATAATCAAGGTCAGTTGAGCCAAGCCCTAGAGACATTTCAACGGGTTTTAGTTATTTATCAAGAAATTGGCGATCGCTCTCACCAAGTGAAGACCTTTAATAACATTGGGGAAGTTT
This sequence comes from Nostoc sp. DedQUE09, assembly GCF_034530915.1. NCBI lineage: Bacteria > Bacillati > Cyanobacteriota > Cyanophyceae > Nostocales > Nostocaceae > Nostoc > Nostoc sp. DedQUE09. The sequence continues at coordinate 11,970 of NZ_JAVRCE010000051.1, read as the reverse complement.
ATAACGATATCGGTCAGTACCCCAAAGCTTTAGAGTTCTACCAGCAAGCAAATACTATTGCTAAACAAATCGGTGATACACAGGGGTCAGGTGCAACACTTAGAGGTATTGGGTCAGTTTACAACAACATCGATCAGTACCCCAAAGCTTTAGAGTTCTACCAACAAGCCTTATCCATTGCCAAACAAATCGGCAACAACAAAGAGGAAAGTAAGATACTCAATGGTATTGGGGAACTTTACTATAAACAAAGTCAGTACCCCAAAGCTTTAGAGTTCTATCAACAAGCAAATACTATTGCTAAACAAATCGGCGACAACAAAGGGGAAATTCAAACCCTTAATAGTATTGGAGAAGTTTACTCTAGGCAGAGTCAGTATGCCAAAGCTTTAGAGTTCTATCAACAAGCCTTATCCATTGCCAAACAAAGCGGCGATAAAAAAGAGGAAAGTCAGGCCCTCAATAGTATTGGAAAGTTTTACTCTAGCCAAAGTCAGTACGCCAAAGCATTAAAGTTTTACCAGCAAGCAAATGGCATTGCTAAACAAATCGGCAACAAGAAAGGGGAAGTTCAGTCCCTCAATAGTATTGGGGCAGTTTATGACGACCTAAGCCAGTATGGCATAGCCTTAGAGTTTTTTGAGCAAGCAAATAGTATTGCCAAACAAATCGGCGACAAAGAGGGAGAAGGTGCAAACCTTAAAGGTATTGGATCAGTTTACTCTAGCCAGCGTCAGTACAAAAAAGCCTTAGAGTTCTACCAGCAAGCCTTAGCTATTTACCAACAAATCGGCAGCAAAGCCGGAGAAGGTAAAACCTTCAATAACATTGCGGCTGCTTACTCCATTCAAGGTCAATACCCCAAAGCCTTAGAGTTTTACCAGCAAGCCTTAGAGATTACCAAACAAATTGGCGACAAACAGGGGTCAGGTGCAAATCTGGCAAGGATGGGAGGATTTTACCATAGTCAGAGTCAGTATCCCAAAGCCTTAAAGTTTTACCAGCAAGCCTTAACTATTTACCAACAAATCGGTAGCAAAGCTGAGGAAGCCTCTGCTCTCAACGGTATCGGGTCAGTTTATTATGGACAGAAGCAGTACCCTAAAGCCTTAGAGGTTATTGAGCAAGCGTTAGCAATTCACAAACAAATTGGCAGCAAAGTAGGGGAAGGTACAACCCTCAATAATATAGGGGCATTTTACTACAGCCAGAGTCAGTATCCCAAAGCTTTAGAGTTTTTTGGGCAAGCCTTAGCAATTAATAAAGAAATTGGCAGCAAGTCAAAAGAAGGTATAACTCTCAACAGTATTGGGGCAGTTTACTATAAACAGCGTCAGTACAAAAAAGCCTTAGAGTTTTTTGGGCAAGCTTTAGTCATTTACAAACAAACCGGTTCTGTTAGGAGTGAATGCATAACCCTGAAAAACATTGGAGCAATTTACACTAACTATAATCAAAATCCCAGATCCTTAAACTTGTATCGGCAAGCTTTAGGAACTTGCAAAAAAATTGGTATTAAGCTTTGATCTGATACCAATTTCAATGCTATTGAGCGTTGATAGACTGGGAATGACGGAGTTGAAGTGAAAAATACTGAAAATGCACTTAACACCGTATCGGTCATTAGTATTGCGTCTGGCGGATTTAAAGATGAAAAAACTAGCTAATTTACTATATTCTTCGACTTAATTTGCGAAATAGCGTCCTTGATCGACCACAATGAAGTATTTAACCTGAGTTCGACGAGTGCTATTTTGACCTCTCCCCCAGTTCCTCTCCGACGTCCCTTGCGCGTCTCGTTCGCGTTAGCGTCTCTAAAAGAGAAGAGAGGGGAGCAAAAACCCTCTAATTTCGTTACTCTTCCCTCTCCTTACGGAGACGCAACGCGTTCGCCTTTTAGGAGAGGGAGGCTGGGAGGGAGAGGTCTGTCGAACTCACGTTATTTACTGCTCTCGTGTTTGAGATAAAAGTTATTATTCCTTCAGCTTAACTTAGTGCCATTCAGTATAGGCGTAGCCCGTCGTAGACATCGCCCACTCGCACGAATGTAAATTGTATTTCCAAAAAGTCAGAAAAGATACTTTTTACAAAAAATTGCTACTCTCTTAGGACTGAATTTATCAAAAATTAACATTAGTTAGTATTAGCTTAAAAGTTATATTTTGTTATCAAAATCAACACATTTTTCTTCTTTGTTTTAAGATGAAATATACAGGTGTCTCATTTAGAAATTCTTTACAAAAGTTAGTGAATCCTCAAGAGTTAAACTATCACATTAAAACGTGATATTTCAAACAGGAGATTGATTATCATGACACAGCAAAATGCTGCCCGACTTTTTCAAGCTGTAAAACAAGATCAAGCGTTACAGCAAAGACTCAAAGCAACAGCCGATCCAGAAGCCTTCATCAAAATTGCTCATGAGCGTGGCTATGATTTCGACGCTAAAGAACTGGATAGTGAAATCAGCAAATTATCTGAAGAAGATTTAGCTGCCATTGTCAACCCAGGATGGGGGAATAGACGCCACATTAATCCTAGATAATTTCTGTTCTAGGAAACCGAAAGTATAGAAACAACTGAATTGACAAGTTTTGCTCCTCAAGGGGATACTGTTGCATCATCTCCTTTAGAGGTATTTTTGTTAAACATAAGGCTCAAATCCCTGATTTCCTAGAGAAGTCGGGGATCTTATTGTTTGCAAATGATTAAGCAAATCTGTTATGTACTAATCGTCATCTATCTGGGGAGCATCCAGTTTTGGAAGATATATAATTTCTGGAAATATGTAATATCTGAGATAGTTAAAAACCAATACAGTTCAGTTAGTGCCAAAAACCTTGAAATGTGTAAGTTGGGTTGAGAAACGAAACCCAACATTTTCGGGGCTTTGTTGGGTTGCGCTTTGCTTAACCCAACCTACAATTTTCTTTAACTGAACCGTATTGAGTTAAAAACCCTTTCTCTACTCTCCATCTCGCCACCTGCTTAACTCATGAGTTAGGATGACTATATTTTAATCAGGTGATATGAAAAGAATAGAAGTTGAGCAAAGAACTATTTTAATTGGTTTGGCTGGTAGCCACGGCTATGGTTTAAATCGTCCTGATTCCGACTTTGATTATCGGGGAGTATTTATTGCACCCAAAAGGTACTATTTGGGATTTGATCGGATAGAACAAAAAGATACTGGTTGGGATGAACCAGGGATATTTCCATTCGTTGATGGTAACAAAGACACGGTTATATATGAATTAAGAAAAATCCTCCAGTTATTAGCTGGCGCGAACCCCAATGTTTTAGAATTACTCTGGTTAAATAATTATCCTTTTTTAAGCGCTGTCGGACAGCATTTAATTAATCATAAACAGTTATTTTTGAGCAAGAAGGTAAAACATACTTACACTGGTTATGCCTTTGCTCAAATCAAAAAGATGGAAACTCATCGGAAGTGGTTGTTAAAGCCACCGCAAAAAAAACCGATACCATCTGACTTCGCTATAGAAGACGAAGCACCTCTGAGCAAAGATGAGCTAAATGCTTTTCTGGAGTATCTTTATAACTTAATCAGAGGACGGATTGAGTTTTTGGAAGAAGCAGAACAATTATATCAATTGCTCACAGGAGATATTGATTTTAAAGGAGTGTTAAAACAATATACTTTACCAGATGAAACTTTGGAATATACCCAAAAGTTAACCAATAGCCGTAAAGATTTTATCCGTCTGCTTCAGAAAAGTCAAAGCTATCAAATAGCTTTAAGAGAATGGAAGGCTTACTTATCTTGGCAGGAGAATAGAAATCCAGCTAGAGCAGAAATGGAAAGAAAGTCGGGTTTTGACCTCAAACATGGAATGCACTGCATTAGATTGTTACGCAGTGGAGTAGAAATATTGCGGCGAGGTGAAGTGATTGTAGATAGGAGAATAGCTGGTGATGTTGAAGATTTAAAAGCTATTTTAAAAGGTGAGTATTCTTATGAACAGGTGATGAAAATAGCAGAAGATTTGGTCGCTGAAATGGAACTTGTTTGCGAACAATCTGCCCTACCTCATAAACCTGATTTGGAGCAAATTAATGAGTTATGTATGGAATTGGTGGAAATGCAGAATTGGTGATTTAAAAAGTTAGGAGTTAAAAGTTAGGAGTTAGGAGTTTCTAATTAATTTCTCACTCATAACTCATAACTCCTAACTCCTAACTAAATTTTAAAGAGTGTACATTAAATCAGCAAAACCATAGAGGCTGATGATGAGTAATAGGGATGCTGTTAGTTGGGTAATTCGTGTTTGGGGTGAGGGTGCGATCGCTTCCCGCACTAAAATAGAAATCGATGCCCCAACTACTAAGCTCAAGCCTAAGATTAAATAGGGCATATCGGGTAAAATACTGGCTATTGCCAGCATTGCGATCGCTAATAAGAGCATCAATAATTCTACAAACCTGGGCGGGTTGTATTGGCTAGATAGAACAAAGCTGTTGAACCAAAAAGACCAAAATCTCATATCTGAGTGCTGAGTAATGAGTGAGGAGTTAAGAGTTATATATAGTCAGTGCTGAGTGAGGAATTAAATAAAATTGTGAGATATGAAGCAGCTTTCCATTCAAAACTCTTAACTATTAATTCTTCACCGGAGGCGGAGCGTTTCCGGCTCCGCTCCTAACTTTTAACCTCTAGCTCCTAATTTTTGACCTGTGCCGTTCTTTTGTGCAGTATCACTTTCTGGTAGTTCGACGCCAAAGACGCGGCTAAAAACTTTGGCGACTTTGTAGCCAGAATCAATCGATTCTAAAGGGTCTTTCCGCAGTCTGTGACGCAAGCATAGCGTAATTACGCGATGGATATCATCAACTGTAACTTCAGTGCGTCCTTCATAAGCTGTTAACGCTTTGGCAGCGCGGTTACTAACAATGTCACCCCGCAAACCATCTACATCTAGTTCTGAACAGACTTCAGAAATTTTCACCCGCAGATCGTAGTCGATTTTCACTTCTGGCAAAAGCTGTTGAGCATTGACAATTTGCTGTTGTAATGCCTCTTGCTGGGCTTTATAGTTTTCGAGAAATACTGGGGGATTTTGGTCAAAATCCGCCCGTTGTTCCACGATTTGCACCCTCAAAGCTGGTTCTTTGACTGTGTGAATTTCTGCGTGCATCCCAAAGCGATCAAGTAATTGGGGGCGTAGTTCGCCTTCTTCGGGGTTTCCAGAACCCACAAGCACGAAACGCGCTGGGTGACGGATAGAAATACCTTCTCTTTCTACAGTGTTCCATCCACTGGCAGCGGAGTCGAGTAACACGTCTACAAGGTGGTCATCTAGTAAGTTGACTTCATCCACATAAAGAATGCCCCGGTTAGCCTTTGCCAGAAGTCCCGGTTCAAAAGCTTTGACACCTTCAGATAAAGCTTTCTCGATGTCGATTGTGCCACAAACTCGGTCTTCTGTAGCTCCTAGCGGCAGGTCTACCATTTGGACTTTTTTGTGAGCTACAGGAATTTCCGCCCCTTGTTCTAACAGTTGGCGGACTTCATCGCTCATCAAGTCGGGGTCGCTAGGATCGCTACTGAATGGGTCATTAGCAACCACAGAAATTTCTGGTAGCAGATCCGCCAGCGCCCGGATAGTTGTGGATTTCCCGGTGCCGCGATCGCCCATAATCATTACACCCCCAATTTTGGGGTCAATCACGTTCAATAGCAGCGCCAGTTTCATTTCTTCCTGGCCCACAATTGCCGTAAAAGGAAATACTACGCGACGCGCACTTGCCGTGGATTGAGCAGTTGGACTCACTAAATTACCTTAACAATATTTTTCTTATTACAGTTCTTTATTGTGACACAGGTAGGGCATGGGGGAATGTGAAGATCGGGAGCAGGGGAGCAGGGGAGCAGGGGAGCAGGGGAGCAGGGGAGCAGGGGAGCAAGGGAGCAGGGGAGATGAGGGGACAAGGAGATAAACAAAACTCTAACTCTTAACTCTTAACTCTTAACTCCTAACTCAGCACTCAGCACGGGCTAAACGCCCCGCTACCAACAGCACTCAACACTCAGCACTCAGCACTCAGCACTCATTTCCCATACCAATATTTATTGGGCACAAATGCTTATTAGCTGCGTCAACTATCTTAATTTGTCTGTTTTAGTTTTTTGGTGCAAAAGTTCCATAAGCAAGGAACGAACAACTACCAACTCATCAATTCTGTACTAAGCATAAATACTTGTAGACTATATGGTTAGTAGATTCAATCGTAAAAGCGAACAATGGCGTGTGTGGGTAGCTAATGCATCATTCAAATTTATGAAATCATCTTTTATTGTCCAAAGTTGGCGGCGACTACTCAAGTCTTTTTTTCCCATTCTCATTTTAATATCGTTTGTTAGTGTATTGCTGGTGGACAGTTTCACCCCTGCGATCGCACAGTTACCTCGTCAGGAAATTCGCGGGGTTTGGATGACCACTAATGATTTTGACACCCTCAAAAATCGGGACAAAGTGCAGGATGCGGTGAGCCAATTACGACGGATGAACTTCAACACAATCTATCCTGTGGTGTGGAATTCTGGCTATGTAATGCATCCCAGTGCGATCGCACAAAGTGCAGGCATTCAACCTTTTGTCTACAAAGGTTCAGATGGACATGATATTCTCGCAGACCTGATTAACCAAGCCCATCGCAAAGGATTGCTAGTAATTCCCTGGTTTGAATTTGGTTTCATGGCTCCCCCAACCTCAGAACTAGCAATCAATTACCCAGATTGGTTCACACAAAAGCGGGATGGTAGCCAAACTTCAAACAGTGCAGCTGGTGAGGTGATGTGGCTCAATCCGTTTCATCCACAAGTGCAACAATTCATCACCAATCTTGTGCTGGAAACTGTTACCCAATATGATGCCGATGGCATTCAGTTTGACGATCACATGAGTTTGCCTCACGAATTTGGTTACGATCAATATACAGTTGCTTTGTACACCAAAGAAACGAAAAATGCTCCCCCAAAGAATCCCCAAGATGCGGCATGGGTAAAGTGGCGGGCAGATAAGATTACGGCGTTCATGGTAAAACTTAACCAAGCTGTGAAGCAGAGAAAACCCCAGGCGATTTTCTCTGTTTCTCCTAATTACTATGATTTTGCTTACAAATTTCACCTGCAAGATTGGCTAGGTTGGATGCGGCAAAATATTGTGGACGAGTTAATTGTGCAAATTTATCGTCCGGATCTGAAAAGTTTTGTGGACAATATTTCTCGCGCAGAAATTCAAGAAGCGCAACAAACAATTCCAACTGGAGTTGGCATTATGACAGGGTTACGAAATAACCCTGTTCCTATGCAGCAAATTAAGTCTCAGGTGCGGGCTGCCCAAGAACGCGGTCTAGGCGTAACCTTCTTTTATTATGAAAGTCTTTGGAACGATGCTCTAGAATCTTTAACTGAGCGACAAGCTGGATTTGAAAATCTTTTTCCATCTCCTGCACTCCGCGCCAGAGTTGAATAACTTTTCTGTTTAAGATGATGTTAATGAGTTCGTAGTAAGGACTTTAGTCCTTCTTTTTTAAGCACTAAACTGCTTACTACAAACTCTTCATTACTAACTTGATATAACTTCCTGTTTCCCACTCCCTACTCCTAACTCAGTATGACAATCTTCTACCGAAGCGCGTTGTCGCATAGCACTAACTAAAGTCTCGTAGCTAGACCAATTTTCTTGCAGTAGAGTTTTTGCCTGGAGAGCATGAAACCGCAGTTTTTGCTCATAAACTGATTCAGAAAAGCCTAACATTGTCAAGACTCCTATCAGCTTGCTTTTATCATCAGTTCCACCCTCAGCATTATTAAAAACTAGGGTTTCAGCAGCAATACCCGCCATCCAAACAGTGCAGTAGCGGTCTAGCATTTGGGCGCTGATTTTACCCACTTCTAATTGAGATGCTAATTCGCCATCATCAAAGCTAACGCCGCCTTGTCCAGGTTGCCCCTGTTTCCAGGCTTCCCAAGCGCTGAGTGTGTAGCCAGTAACGGGAATACCCAACAGGTAAGCAACCAAAAAATGCCCTGCTTCGTGGTGGACGATGCGATCGCGGTGTTCTTTTGAAAAACCAGCAATCCAATCTACAAAGATAGTACCACCCTTGCCTTGCAAGCTGAAGCTATCTAATGTCGCTATGCCTAAGATGGTGAAAGTAGCAAGTGCTGGTACTGCCGGAGATAAGTTGAAGAATGGCCCCACCAGTACCGATAGGGTCATGAGAAAGATAGATATTGCAACTAAATTTAGGCTAGTTTGGCTCATTGAGAGTTTTTTGACAATCTGCTTAATCTTTCTTTATTATGAGGCAATGTCTACGACGGGCATAGATGCAGTACCGCTTTTGTATCAAGATAGTTGTAGCGATCGCCTAATTTTTTCATCTCACGCCTAATTCAACTACTGGCTTAATAATGGATGTTTTCTCTATCACTAGAATGATGGCTGCTTTTCCAGTCGCAGACATAATGTGACCTTAGTAGGTATAAAATATCAAACAGGAGATGAATGTGGCTGAACAATTCAAAAAAGGCGATCGGGTTGAATGGAACACTTCACAAGGTAAGACAACTGGCAAAGTTGTAAAGAAGCTGACTTCACCTACAGATATTAAAGAACATCATATTGCTGCAAGTGAAGATAACCCTGAATACTTAGTTGAAAGCGATAAGACAGGAAAACAAGCTGCTCACAAGCCTGATGCTCTGAAGAAAGTAGAGGAGTAATGCCTAGTAATGAGTAAAGATGTTAAAGCGGTGATTGACGAGTTTCATCAAGCTGTCAATATGACACCTAAAGAACTAGAGTCTTGGCTAGATACGGATGAGTCACAAACTGTCGGACAAAAGGATGGCGACGATGAGTCAATCGGTCATCAATCTGGACGGCGTATCATCCAGCTATTGCAGAAAAAGGATGATTACACCGACGATGACGTTTCGCACATGAAGAAAGTTATTAGTTACGTCCATCGTCATCTTGCACAGAAGCCATCGGGTGATTTGGAACACACACGTTGGTGCTATTCTTTGAAGAATTGGGGACACGACCCAATTAAGTAAAGTACTTTTTAGCCCGCCATCTAGGTGGGCAAATTCCTGCGATCGCAGCTCTTGTTAAGAACTGAAGCCTGTAAAAAAGGCAATTAAACAATAGTGCATTTACTGAGAATCACTTCCAACCCATTCTGTACCTGCTCAAGTTCTTCGCGCTTTTGGTAAATCCACATTTTTTCAGCCTCACGTTGTTCTAGAGTTTCGTTGTGAGCTTTTTCCTGCTGTTCTAGGAGGTTTTCGTAAAGTGCGATCGCTTCTGCAATTACAGCAGAAAACGATTTAATTTTGCTTTCAAAAATTGAACTAATATATTGGTTTATTTGCTCTTTTATTTTATCTTGTGATTCTGCAAACTTTGCTAACCCTGATTCAATAATTTTTTGCTTTATTCCTGTATCTTGTTGCCCATCCACTCTACGAGAGGCTGCGCCCTAAGCGTAGCTTTTATGGCAAGCTCTGTTACCACCGTAGGCATCGCATCAAAGGCTGGCATGTGGAGCCAGCCTGATCTAAAAAAGCCTTGAACCTATTGAACCCGCTCTACTTTTCCCTGATTCGGCAATTCAAACGAGACTGTCGATATGATTGGGGCATTTGGGTTAGGCACAGTAGGCCCAGTCTCTGGAGATGGAGCTAGTAGTCGATAGTCACTACGCCAACGCTGATGATTGAGGTCACAAACAACATAACCGCGTTGTCTACCATTAAAATATTTTACCCACGGACTTTCTGGTAAAGCCTTCTCAATTCGGTCACTAGCGCCAAAGCCTGAGGTAATCGATGTGCCAACAAACTCAGTACCGACTGTAGCAGAGTTAGGGTTATTGTAATCAGCTTTCAGGTCGCTTACCCAACTGGAGTGTGTGTCACCAGTAATGACAACTGGGTTGGCTGGCTGACGTTGAGCAAGAAAGTTGAGAATACGGTTGCGGGCAGCTACATAGCCGTCCCAAGCATCAATATTAAAGGCAGTCTCAGGGCCTGCTGTCCAGTCGTGCTGGGTAAAGACAACCTGTTGAGCAAGAACATTCCAGCGTGCCCCAGAACGCTCTAAATTGCGGAACAACCACTGCTCTTGTTCAGTACCAGTCATAGTGGCATTTGGATCAAAAGCTTCTGGACAGCGTGGTTCAATAGTGTCATTACAAGGTTGGTCGCTACGATATTGACGAGTATCGAGAACATTAAATTCAACCAAGTTACCAAAGTTTAAGCGTCGATACAGCTGCATATCAATACCTCTAGGTTTGGAAAAATCCCGCAGTGGCATGTGTTCGTAGTATGCTTGGAAAGCAGCAGCACGACGAGCTAGAAAAGCTTGGCGTGTTTGTTTTTCTGGATCTTGAGGAATTTCATCCGCCCAATTATTGTCAACTTCGTGGTCGTCCCAAGTGACTAGCCAAGGAAATGCAGCATGAGTTGCTTGTAGGTGTGGATCAGTCTTGTACAGAGCGTGGCGGTTACGGTACTCCTGCAAGGTAAATGGTTCACCATTGCCATCGTGCGATCGCAGCGCAGTTGTACTCGGTGGGCCTTCATAAATATAATCACCGAGATGAACCACTAAGTCTAAATCCTCTTGAGCCATATTTTTGTAGGCTGCATAATAACCACTTTGCCAGTTTTGGCAGGAAGCAAAGGCAAAGCGGAAGCGATTAACGCGATCGCGCGGGTTAGGAGCTGTGCGAGTCCGCCCGATTGGACTAACTTCATTGCCCACCCTAAACTGATACCAGTACCATCGTGCAGGTTGTAATCCTTGCACTTCTACATGAACAGAGTGTCCAAATTCTGGAGTAGCCATCTGTGTGCCACTGCGGACAATTTGCCGCATCTTTTCGTCGCTAGCAATCTGCCACTGCACTGGAACATTATATGGGGGCATCCCACCACCATTGAGCGGATCGGGGGCTAAACGCGTCCACAGTACTACATTATCTGGAAGTGGTTCACCGGAAGCAACACCTAGACTAAAGGGATAATTAGAAAATCGGGGCAGGGCTTGAACTTTGTTAGACCATTGATTGGCGATCGCAAAACCAGTTAAGGCTCCAGTCCCAATTAAAACTTGTCGCCGTCTCAGCCGACTTGATAGCAAGCGCTCAATATTGAAGTTTTGCATATATTTTCCTTATTACCGCGTTTGAATCATAGCGAAGTGTAACAGCGCAACTTTAATGCTTATTTGCAATCAGGTTAAGGGTTGATTATTCAAACGCAAACCTAATTGTTTTACCTGAACTAATAGCGCGATTTTTGGATATGCTTGAACGCAGGAAATACTCCTAAAACTCCCAAAATTAGCAGACTAATTGTTGAACTTGTTTCGGGAATAGCTTGCGCCCGCTCAACAAGTAACCCTGAAATTATTGTTGGTTCACCTACATCTACAACCCCAACATCTAAAGTATATTTATTATCAGTTAGTAGAGTAAAGGAAAAAGTTTTCAATCCAGTTTATTCAAAAAACTTGGAATTAGAACTTGTAGCCAAAAAATCTGTAGTGGTATCTGCTAATGTGAAAAATAAGTCTTGAGCGATCGCTTTGTTTAATACCATTTCACTTTACTAATGATACAAATATGCTGGTAAGGGCATGGCAATGCCTATTGGTGTCAACTTAAGGTGAAACCCACTTGGCGACAACGTTTTGCCCTCACCCCCAGCCCCTCTCCCAGGTTGGGAGCTACCGTGTACACACAAGTCGAATTTCTTCTTAAATCCCAAACATTACCTACTTAATCGCAGTGATGGTTAGGGTGGGGTAAAACTAAAGCTAAAACCTTAGTAAATCAGTTTTCAGGTGAGGTTTTGAGAATTTATGCAATAAATATATTGAATTCGGGTGGTCGTTTATTGAATTCGGGTAGTCGTTTATTGAATTCGGG